>JALXDT010000248.1 GCA_027070475.1 Candidatus Aminicenantota bacterium
CAACAGAGCCGGCTCTGGCACTTGAAAGTTCCCAGTTTGATGGATATTTATCACTTTTTATTGGAAGATTATCAGTATGCCCTTCAACCACTATTTCATAGGGAGAGCTCTTTATTATTGGAATTAATTTTTTAAATAATTTTTTTGCAGGTTCCTTGAGTTTTGCTTCGCCCGGATCAAACATCACAGAACCTTTAATCTGAAGCAAAACTCCTCTATTATTTTTTATAATTGAAACTTCCCCTTCTAAGTTTTCCTGAGCAATTGCCTGTTCTAAAAGATTTAATAAAGCTTCTTTCCTTTTTTCTCTTGCTGCATCTGCACTACCCATCAAATCAATTGGAGTTTTTTGTCCCAGTCTTGTTAAAATAACTTTTTCCGTTTGAACTCCAAAAGCTTTTTCAACTGAACCTAAGAGCTCTTTAAACTTTTGAATGTCCATATTGGAAAAGGATAATAACATAATGAAGAATGTAAGTAGGAGACTCATCATATCTCCAAATGTAACAACCCAGCCGGGAACACCCTTAGGACATTCACACTTTGTTTCTTCGTCAGCCATTATTTACCCTTTTTTCTTTTTTGAGCTTCTTCAACTTTTGCTCTTGTTTTGGGATCAAGGAATGAAGCTAATTTCTCCTGAACGACAGCAGGATGATCTCCTTGAGCTATTGAAAGTATCCCCTGAATGATCAATCTTTTTTGAAGACTTTCAAGATCTCCGTATATTTTTAATTTGTTTGCGAGAGGAAGAAAGAGAGCATTGGCGAGGAGAGCTCCATACAATGTAGTTAATATAGCAACTGCCATACCAGGTCCGATTGCTTTAGGATCATCCATCTTTGTCAACATAGCAACAAGTCCTATCAGAGTTCCTATCATACCGAAAGCAGGGGCACTATCTCCCAATTCTTCTAACATGGATCTTCCTGTGCTATGTCTTTCTTCCATGGAGTTTAGTTCTATTTTTAATATTGCTTCAATAAGCTCAGGTTCCACACCATCTATGGCAAGCTGAATACCCTTCTTTAAGAAAGGATGATCTATTTTTACCTTTTCGAGTCCTAATATTCCGCTTTTCTTTGCTTCAACTGCCAGTGATATTATGTCATCTATCAATTTTTCTGTTGGGCCGATCTTATTCATAATGGCTTTCATCATAACTCCTACCATTCCTGTGATCTTATTCATAGGAAATTTCATAAAAAGAGCACCAAAAGCACCTCCGAAAACAATCATAACAGAACCAACATCTATGTAGGCAGAAAGTCCGGCACCGGTTGCTATGGCAAAAAACACTAAACCCCATGCCATTACCAATCCAATGATTGATGCTATATCCATTTTAAACTCCTATTTTAATTTTATATTGAACAAAATAATTAACTTTTTGTCAAGCTTATATTTTCACAACGAAATTAACAATATGTTTAATTTAACTATGAATGTTTTTTACAACCATTATTATACAGTTTCTCTTGAATCTAAAATTTCTCTTAATCTATCCTCTCCAAAATAATTCTTTATATACTCGTCTCCCACAGATTCAAGTTTTCCTCTGATGAATTCAACCAATTCATCTATATTAAATTCCTCTTTTTTCTTTAAAAGATTTCTTTTCCAGTGCAGTATATATCCGGAGATACACATTGGTTGATATCTTTTATAAAAATCTTTTTTCAAAAGATTTTTTAAGGCTTTGGGGTTTTCCACATCAAGGCTATTCCAGTCTATTTTAAACCCCAGATCAAGAAGAAGTTTTCTTCTTTCCTCTCTTGTGTTTGATTCATATAGGGGGGAAAAATAGTTAACCTTATATTTACTGGAATAATCCTTTATAAGTTGAAGATATTCAGGGAAGTTGTCTGCAGTTACAATAATTTTTTCTCCATCGGGAGCCTGCTCCCAATTTGCACCATCCGTGTAATCATAAATATCATTTTCAAGGGCATAGAGAATACTCATAACAGCCATTGAAGCTCTACACGGAATACACCAGGAGGTTTCATTACCAAATCTTCTGGAATTTTTAAAAAAACCTTTAACAGCCATTTCTTTAAAGAGGTTTTTCATATTTAAGATTTTAAAAATTACTTTTTCTTCTCCTAAAAGTCTTTTCAAATTCTCAATGTTAGGTTTACTAAAATTCATTCCAAAATGAAGATATCCTTTGTAAAATGTAAGAAGGTGAACTTTATCATACTTTTTCCCTAATTCGTAGGCTAAATAGAGTGAATCTATTCCTCCTGAAAATTGAATAACAACTTCGTTTTTTCTCATTAACTTTCTCCTTTTTTAAAGTTTATTATTTTAACTTATTTATGTTTTTTATTAAACCTTTTTGTTCGAATACTCTGAAAAGGACTTGAGGATTATAAATATTTTATTTTTAAGTTTATCTATTCCCGGAATATAAAATTTAATAACTGTATCAGAAATCATCTCGCCTTTAAGCTTTTTTGTGATTTCAAATATCTCCTTTTCTTCGAGTCGGGTAAGGGGAGAAAATTCAAAAAAGAGAGTATCATCCTTATACTCAATTGTGTTAATTCTTAATTTCTGGGCATAAAGCCTTATTTTTACAATAAAAAGAAGGTTTTTTACAGGAAGAGGAAGATTCCCAAACCTATCTAAAAGTTCATCTTCCATTTTATTTATTTCAGAAAAATCCTTTATTGATGACATTCTTTTATAAAGATTTAATCTTTGAGAGGCCTGAGGGATATATGATTCCGGAATAGCATAGATTAGAGGAAGTTTTATCTCCGGAGATAGTTCAAACTCCTCTTCTCCTTTCATCTCCTTTATTGTTTTATTTAATAACCAGAGATAATATTCAAAACCAACGGATTTCAGATGTCCGTGCTGCTCTTTTCCCAGAAGATTACCGGCTCCTCTGATTTCAAGATCCATTGCTGCAAGCCTGAAACCTGAACCCAATTCCTGGAATTCTCTGATAGCTTTAAGCCTTTTTTTAGCTTTTTCCGTTAATGTTTGTTTTGTGTCTATTAAAAAATAGGCATAAGCTTTTCTTATACCTCGCCCAATTCTACCTCTAAGTTGGTATAGTTGGGATAAGCCAAAATTGTGAGCATCCACCACAATTAATGTGTTGACATTCTCAATATCTATGCCATTTTCTATAATTGTGGTGGAGATAAGGATATCTGTTTTTCTTTCAATGAAATCAATCATTTCCTTTTCAATAATTCTGTTTGGTAATTTTGAATGAATTATGCTTATCTTAGAAAATGGAATTATCCTTGAGATAAAATCTCCAAAGGTATTAATCCTGTTTATATTGTTATAAACAATGTAAACCTGGCCTCCCCTTGAAAGCTCGAATTTTACTGCCTGTTCAATTGTTTGAGGGTTAAATTCCTCAACAAAAGTTGCTATCTCCATTCTTCCCGGAGGAGGACTCTCAATTAAACTTAGGTCCTTAACTCCTGATAATGCCATATTTAGTGTTCTTGGTATGGGAGTTGCACTTAAACTTAAAACATTAACATTTTCTTTCATTTTTAATATTTTGTCTTTATGTTTTACCCCAAATCTTTGCTCTTCATCTATAATTAAAAGTCCCAGATCAAAAAATCTTATCTTTTCTGATAATATGGCGTGGGTGCCAATTAATATATCTATTTTCCCCTCCTCTAATTCTTTTAAAATTATCCTTTTTTTTGAACCGGGAACCATTCTTGTTAATTCTTCAATTCTGTAGGGGAAACCTTTGAATCTCTTTTTAAAATTCCTGAAGTGTTGATCAGCTAAAATTGTTGTTGGGCATAGAATTGCAACCTGTTTTCTATTTGATACTGCTCTAAAAGTGGCTCTCATTGCTATCTCTGTTTTTCCAAAACCCACATCACCGCATAACAATCTATCCATAGGTTTATCCTGAGAAAGATCAAATGAAATCTCTTCCCATGACTTTTTTTGATCTTCTGTTTCTTCATATTCAAAATTTGAAATAAAGAGATCCTCATCAGGTTCTATTTTTTTTAAAGGTTTAACTTGAAGGGATTTCCTTTTTGCATAAAGTTTTAAAAGATCTTTTGCTATTTTAAAGATTCCGCTTTTTACTTTTTGTTTTGTTCTTATCCAGTTTTTACTACCTAATTTATCAAGGGGAGGAATATAACCTTCTGGTCCGGAATATCTATAAATCTGATCGAGACTATCTATTGATACATACACTTTATCTCCCCCAGCATATTCGAGCACCAGAAATTCTGAATATGAATTTTTAACTTTAACTCTCTGCATTCCTTTGAAAAGGGCTATTCCGTATCTTGCATGAACAACAAAATCCCCCTCCTTAAAGCCTATGTGAAGCTTATAGGGAGTTGTTTTCGAGGGAATTGGACTTTTTTCTGAATGTCCAAAAAAATGGATAAAATTTAATTTTAGATTATCATCAACAATCAGAGAAAAACCTGTAGGAATTTCAATATTATAAAAAAATATATTTCTTTTCTCTTTATCCTCTATGTTTTCTAAAATCCTTTTTCTTATTTTACTGCTT
>JALXDT010000249.1 GCA_027070475.1 Candidatus Aminicenantota bacterium
TCACAGAATTATTAAAAGAAGAAAAAAGACCTCAAAATTTTAAAGATTTTCAAATCTCATATTAAATATAAAATAAAGGAGGAAAGGATATGGGAGCACATAATTTGGGTTATTTAAAAATAATGGAAAAGAACAATGGTTTTTTAGGAGGTTTCATGGTCACTGATGATAGTGGAATACCCTTAGAATTTAAATATACTGAACCTGTAGTGCCAACAAAAATTCAGGAAGTTATCTATGGAAAAGCTTTAAAAAAATATATAAAAGAGGATGTTATTATTAAAAGTCTTTTAAAAGAGATAAGAACCATTCCCTCAATAATTATAGTTGACGATCCCTCGGAAATAATGGAAAAAGATAAAATAGGAAAGTTCCCCGCCGTTGCCATCCAGAAAACCTCATTACCTCAGCTAAGTTCACCTGGAGAAACTCAAAGGGTAAAGGATAAAGAAATTATTTTTCAACCCTACCAGGATGTGACCCCGATTAGAATTGTTTTTGGAGTAGCTGATCCTGAACTACAGGAGAAAATTTTATTGATTATTGAAGAAATCTCTCCGAAAATGGATATTGTCGAACCTCTGGAAAGAGTTGAAAAAGCATTGAATCTGGTATGGGAAAAGAAGGATTAATAGAAAAACTTAAAAAGCTTTTTGGCTTTATCAAAGTAGAAGAGGTAAATTTAGATTTAACAACAAGCAATTACACAATACCAACAGTTCTAAAAGCAAAATCCAACACATATACTTTTGTTATAGATACAGCCGATACATTAGACGCAAACTTTTCAGATTTCGAATTAAATATTAAAGATGAGAGTAAAGAAGAGATAACGGCGAAAGTCAAAGAGGAAAGTTTATCTCCGGAAGAGATAAAAGTAAAGAGTGAGCAAGACCTTTCCTTAAATAAGAGAGTAAAAGAAATTAAAAATCTTAATATTACCACAAATGTTTTCCAGCAAAAGATTGATAAACTTCAAGATTTAGGTAACAAAATTGAAACCAGAAGTATAAAGGTGTGGAGAAGAGACACAATTAAAATACATAAACTGAAATTAATAAACAGGATTTTAACGGTTTTTCAGGGGAAAAGGTTAATTTTAAAATTTAGAATTAAAAGGAGAAAAAATTTTTTTCATTATTCTAAAGAAAAGCAATTAAATATATGGAAAAAAATCATAAGCCAGACAAAAAAGAGACCGAAAGAACTTGAACTACTGGGACTATTTTCAAATTTTCCCGTATCCCACGCATCAAACATAAAGATTAATTTCAAAACAGGCGACATTTACTTCTCAATTTTAGAAAAAAATAGTAAAATCTTAAAGGAAACAATAATTGTTGTAAGAAACAAAGAAGATGACAAAATTGAAATTATTAATTACGGTAGATAAAAAATGAAAGATATTAAAGAAACTGTAAGATCCCTCTATTTTGATGATGAATCCACAGAAAGTGGAATTAAAAAAAAGGGAAACTATATTATCATAATTTTTGGAAAAGAGGATGACTTAGGTAAAGAAATTGAAATAAAAAAGGAAATAATTGTAGGAAGGTCTCTTAATACAGATTTAACAACCTCAGATCCATTAATGTCAAGAAGACATTTTAAACTTATCCCGGAAAAAGAAAACATATATATAGAAGACCTCGGTTCTTTAAATGGTACCTTTGTCAATCAACGTCTAATAGAAGGGAAAAGAGCACTTAAAAGCGGAGATATAATAATAGCAGGTAGGACTGTTTTTAAATTTGAAGTCAGAACACAACTCGAATCTCTTATTCATAAATATCTCTATAATGCAGCAACATCCGACAGAATGACAAATTTATTTAATAAGTACTATTTTATTAGCCAGTTGAAAAAGGAAATTTCCTATTCAAAAAGATATGGAAAAACCTTTTCTTTATTAATGATAGACATTGATGATTTTAAAAAAATCAATGATACCTATGGGCATCAAATCGGAGACGAAGCTTTAAAATTCGTTTCATTTAAAATAATGAATTCTATCAGGGAAAATGATATAGCCGCCCGCTATGGAGGAGAAGAATTTACGATAATATTACCGGAAACAGATGCAAAAGCAGCCTTTTTAGTAGCTGAAAGAATAAGAGAAATAGTTGAAAAAGAGGTATTGGAACTTGAAAATTATAAAATAAGAATAACTGTTTCAATAGGAATTGCAACCTTCCCGGACGATGCAAATGATTGGGAAGCTATCATAAAAAAGGCTGATGAAAGACTTTACAAAGCTAAGAAGGCGGGAAAAAATATTGTAATCAGCAAAGACAACGATAATGTATATTAAAAATTACAGAGTTCTCAATAAGATTGCAACAGGAGGAATGGCAGATGTCTTATTGGCGATTCAGGATTCATTGTCCAGGAAAGTTGCAATAAAAATCATACATAAAGAATTATCAGCAGATGTTGAAATGATAAAAAGATTTAAAAGAGAAGCTGAGCTTGTTGCTAAATTAAAACACCCTAATATAGTTCAAATATATGAAGATGGAGTCTTCGAAGGACGATATTATATGGTACTTGAATATATGGAAAATGGAAGCCTTGACAATTTTATTAAAAGGGTAAAACCAGATTTAAAAAAGGTTTTAAAACTATTAATTCCCATTTTTTTGGCTCTTGAATTTATACATTCTAAAGGAATTGTTCATAGAGATTTAAAACCTTCAAATATACTTCTGGATAAAGATTTAACAGCAAAGCTAACAGATTTTGGTATAGCAACATTCCTGTGGACAGGGAAAACACGAATTACAACAACAAACACAGCCATCGGAACAATTGCATATATGTCACCCGAACAGAGTAGAGATTCCAAAAGAGTGGACCACAGAGCTGATATATACTCAATGGGAGTAATTCTTTATGAATTGACAACAGGGATGTTACCATCTGGAAACTTCCCTCCTCCCCACATAGCAAACCCTGAAATTTCAGAAAGTTTAAGTAATGCAATAATGAAAGCTTTAAATCTTGACAGGATGAAAAGATATCCTTCAATTAAACTTCTAAAAGACAAAATTCTTGAATATCTAAAAGAAAAAGATACTGATAGTGAAAAGACAGTTAATTTTCATGAAGATATTGCAACCTCAATAGACTCCAAGAATGAAAATAATTTTGTTGATATATTAAAAAAGTTTGAATCCAATTCTTCATTAACAGAAAAGTTAAGTCTAAAAAATAAGCTAAAAAATTATGCCAAAAATGAGCACCTCTCACTAATACAGGAAAAGCTAAAAAATTCATCGGGTCCTCTCAAAGAAGCCTTGCTATTAAGTCTTTCCAATATTGAAACAAAAGAATCATTTGACTTACTTATAAATTATTTAAAAGATCCTTTTTATAGAGAAGTTGCAGCAGAAGCTCTACTATCTTTTAAAGATAACAATTTGAGAGAGTCGGGAGTTAAAAAAATTATAGAATTATTGAATCTTCCCTGTGAAAAGATTTACAAGATTCTTTCAATTTTAAATAAAAACAGGATAAAAGAGGCAAAAAACAGATCTCTGGAATGCCTGAAATCAGAATCAAAAAAAATAAAAAGTGATATTCTAAACTCTTTAGAAAATGTTATAGAGGATGATGATAAAAAACATCTGAAATTTCTTGTTAACTCTGAAAAGGATCCTGATATAAAGGCAAAGCTAAAAATTTTGTTAGAAAAAATATAAAAAGGAGGTTTTAATGAAAAGAAAAGGAGCCCATAGTGGTATAAAATTGTTAATAATCTTCATTATAATCGCCTATGCAGGTTATGTAGGATATCAATATATCTCAAATACCATTCTTCTAAAAGAGACCAAAAAGTTTTATAAAGAGAGAATTTTATTGTTATCCCCAATAAAAGATTGGGATGGAAGGATGACACAATTTACCAATGAATGGTTAGCAAAAAAGAGGTTCAAAGATGAAGATAATTTTCAGGTAGCCTATGATATAAAGGAGAACAAATTTGTGGAAATAGAAGTTTCTTTCGAAAAAACAATAGATTGGCTATTTAAAAAGGAGAAGAAAAAGTATCATATTATTTTTAAAGTGAACCTATATTAAAAAGTGGCTAATATCAAATTCTATTCTCAAAATGATAAAAAGGAGTCTTCCAAGATTTTCCATTTTAAAGAATTACTACCTAAAGAATATTTTATTAATTTAGTCGAGAATTCAGAAAAAAGAGAATCAATCATAGTCCTCTGGTATGAAGGGATAAAAAATCTTAAATACTTAGAAGAGTTTGAAAATAGCCAAATCGATAAAGTAAGTATAGAAGATGGGATTATAGTTCCTCTATCTTTGAAAGCAGAACTTTTTAATAATCAAAATGTATATCCATTCTATTTAGAAGAAGGAAAAAACCATACTGAAATTTTTGTTCTAAGAGAAAGTGATTTTACAAAATTCCAACTGATTGCAACATCAAAAGGAAATAAAGGAAGCTTTCCTTCAATTATTTTAAAAAGAATAAAAAAT
>JALXDT010000250.1 GCA_027070475.1 Candidatus Aminicenantota bacterium
ATTAATTACTTGACATATTCAAAAAATATTTTTATGCTTATTATGATGAGGATTAAAATACAGATTTCTTGCAATGATGGATTTTTTGTTCCTTTTAGAAAAGCATATGAAACATCCTTTTTTATAAGAGAAATTCTTAAATCTTCAGGGATTACTGAACCTTATTTTAATTTCTCACCCTTTAGATCTATGAACAGAGAGATTTCGGATGAAGGTATTTTACTGAAGAATCCTATAGTACTCTATATAACATCCCCTCTTGAAAATTATATTAAAACAATTGAAAACTATTTTAAGGAGAACAGTTCCATAAGACTCTTTGAAACAGACTTAAAGATAGAAAAAACAGTAATCTTTCCTCAATTTGAAGTGGGTGATGAGGAAAACAAGTTTAAATGCCTATCTCCTATTACTGTTTATAAAAAATATATAACAAAGGAAAATCTGGAAAAAGAAATTTTCTTAAATCCACATGATAGCGAATTTTACAATACAATAAGAACAAACTTAATAGAAAAATTCAAAAGATTGTACGGAAGATTGCCTCAAAAAACAAATCTCTACATTCAATTTGATAAAAATTATCTTCTTAAAAAAAAGAAAATCTCAAAATTAGTACAGATAAAGGATAAAAAATACAAAGCATGGCTTTCACCCTTCACAATGTCTGGAAACAAAGAGATCATTCAAATTGCATACGAATGGGGAATAGGCCAACTAAACAGCTTCGGTTTGGGTATGATTGAGATTGTAAGATAATTATAATAATTTTTTATACTGTTTCATTGTTTTAAACTAAGTTTATTCTTGAGATATTTTAATTTATTGACTACATTAATTTTAACTATTATCATATACCATGAATATAAATTCAATCCTGATTACAGGAGGATACGGTTTTATAGGCTCAAACTTCATAAGATTTTTAAGAAAAAAGCTTCCGAACCTAAAAATATACAATCTTGATAAATTGACATATGCAGCTAATATTGAGAATTTAAAAGACTTTGAAAATGACAAAAGCTATATTTTCGTCAGAGGAGATATAAAGGATAGCTCAATACTTGAAATCTTATATCCCAAGGTAGATGCAATTGTCCACTTTGCAGCGGAAACCCATGTGGACAGATCCATTATTGCACCGGGAGAATTCATATTAACAGAAGTCTATGGCACATTCAATCTACTTGAAACAATGAAAAAACACAAGAACATTAAATTATTTCTTCATATTTCCACCGATGAAATTTATGGTAGTATTGAAAATGGAAGTTTTAAAGAAAATTCTCCTTTAAACCCCTCATCCCCATATTCAGCAAGCAAAACAGGAGCTGACAGACTTGCTTATTCATACTTCAAAACCTTTGACTTACCGGTTATAATTGCAAGACCCTCAAACAATTATGGTCCCTTTCAACATGTTGAAAAATTTATTCCTCTCTTTATTACAAATGCCCTTGAGAACAAACCTCTTCCACTTTATGGAAAAGGGGAAAATATGAGAGATTGGCTTTATGTTTTAGATAATTGTGAAGCTCTTTTCCTTTTGATGGAAAAGGGGGAAATAGGGGAAGCTTACAATATTGGAGCAAACAATGAGATTAAAAATATTGATATCGCCAAGAAGATAGTAAAATTTTTAGGAAAAGATGAATCTTTAATTGAATTTGTTGAGGATAGAAAAGGACATGATCTAAGATATTCAATTGATTGGACAAAGATAAAAAATCTTGGATGGAAACCTAAAAAAAAGTTTGAAGATGGGCTCAGAGAAACAATAGAATGGTATAAAAGTAATCGTCAATGGTGGGAGAAAGTAAAAAGAGGGGAGTTTTCAAATTTTTATAAAAAATATTATAAGAGAGATATCCAATGAAAGCTTTAATCACAGGGATCAATGGCTTTGCAGGGTTTTATTTGAAAGAAATTCTTCAGGAAAAAGGATATGAAGTCTTTGGAATAGATATAAAAAAAGATAAAGATGAAAAATATATTTACAAAGGAGATTTAAACAACAGAGAATTTACCTTATCAGTATTAGATAGTGTAAAACCGGATATAATTTATCATTTAGCAGCAACAACATCCGTAAGGAGATCCTGGGAGATTCCTTTTCAAACTATTCAAAACAATTACATAGTATCCCTAACCTTAATGGAATGGGCTAAAAACAATAAAAAGAAACTTTTTATAATGGGAAGCGGGGAAATATATGGGAATAAAAAGAATTTCCCGATCAAAGAAAGTTCCTCGGTAAATCCCTTAACTCCTTATTCACTTTCAAAGTATATGGGTGAAAAAAGCGCTATCTTTTTAGCCAAGAACTTCGGAACTAAAATTTTTCTATCAAGAGCATTTAATTTTACAGGGCCAGGACAGAGAGAGGTATTTGTTATCCCTGCTTTTTCCAAACAGCTTGCGGAGATGGAAGCTTGTAAAAGAGAAAAAACACTGAAAGTGGGGAATCTTTCTGCTATAAGAGATTTTTCCGATGTAAGGGATACGGTAAAAGCCATATATCTTATTACTCATAAAGGTAAACCAGCTACCCCTTACAATATTGCAAGCGGAAAATCATACAGTATAAAAGAGATACTCAACAAATTATTAAAAATGGTGGACTTTAAGGTAAAAATAATTGAAAACAGGGAAGAATTTAGAAAAAATGATATTAAAAAGTTGGAAGGTTCTTCTGAGCTTTTAAAAAATCATACGGGCTGGAAGCCCATGTATAATCTTGAAAAAACTCTTGAAGATACCCTTAATTATTGGCGAAAAAAGGTAAGTGAAGGATAAAGAGCTAAAAAGAAAAATCATTCATATATTCTTTGGCCTTCCCATTATTCTCTTTCTTTTTCTTGATTTCAAATATATGCTTTTAATAGGATTTATTGCCCTTCTCCACAATATTTTCATTGCTCCATTGTATATGAAAAAGCTATTCAGAGGTAATAAAAACTTTGATATCGGAATAATTGCCTATCCGGTAGGAGTCCTTTTCTCCCTTATTGTATTTAAAAACTCACCGATTTTTGCATCACTTTTATGGGCATCTCTCTCATTTGGAGATGGTTCTGCAGCTCTCATAGGAACTGTTTACGGTAAAAACAACCTCAAATTTAATAATAGAAAAAGCATTGAAGGTATGATAGCTTTCTTTTCAATAACATTTTTAAGCGGAATAATAATCTACTTTTTGCTCATGGGAAAATTTCCTGTAAACTTAAATTTTTTAAATTATATCATTATGCTTTTCTTATTTTCACTCTTTTTAGCCATAATCGAAGTCTTACCTTTTAAACTATCTGATAATATAATTATTCCTATTACAGGATATATTTTCCTTCTTCCTTTTTATATAGTCAGTCAACAAGGGATAATAAAACATAACTTTATTTTTAGCTATGAACAAATAGCAGGAATTGCAGTAACTTTAATCTTAGGAATCACTGCATTTTTGGCAAAATGGCTCGATTTAAAATCTTCAGCAACAGCAATTATTTTCGGAATTTTGATAATTCTATTTTCAGGAATTAAAACAATAGTCCTTCTGATAACTTTTTTTGTATTATCCATAATAGCCACAAAATTCAGATTTTCACACAAGTTAAAAAATAATATCGCGGAATCTGTGACAGGGACGAGAAGTCTTACGAGTGTAATACCAAAAGGAATAGTTCCTCTCTTTTCCTCTTTTTTTGTGTTTATCTCTTCAAAACCTGATATTTTCTTATTTTCCTATGTAACAGTAGTAACAACTGCAACCTTTGATACAGTTAGCTCTGAAATGGGAAAAGCTTTCTCAAAAGGTGCTTTCTCTCTTTTAAAACTAAAAAAAGTAAAAAGTGGGGAAAGAGGAGGGATTTCTTTTATCGGAACACTTTTTGGTTCTCTCTCATCCCTTCTCATACTTTACATCTCAAATATATTTTTTAACTTACCATTCAAATTGTTAATTTTTGCTTTTCTGATCTCTTTTCTATCCAATTTTGTCGAACCTTTTTTTTACAAGTTATTTTACCCCCTCTCTTTCTCCAAACCCTTTACAAACTTTTTTCTATCATTAACAGCCTTTGTCCTATCTTTATTAGTTTATCCTTACCTTACATAACAGATCTTCTTATATACTCTTTAAAATCTGCTGGTATCTCTTTTAATTTAATACCCATTCCACTTAACATGTAAGAATAAAAATTAGATGGATATTTAATGCTCCACCTAACCTCTCCCTTTAAATTATAAACCCTGTTGTTATCTTCCAATAAAATTGTAATTTCTTTTCCCGAAGGAAGAATCTGAGTAGAAGCTATATGAAGCCCCCCCGAAGAAACATTCGAAGTAAAACCAAGTCTTTCATAATTATTTACCCCAAACTTTACCATCACTCTCTTTTTAATTCGAGGCTCTCTCCTCTTTTCCATTCTACTACCCCCAGCTTTAACCTTTTTTTATTAAATCTATTAAATTATAC
>JALXDT010000251.1 GCA_027070475.1 Candidatus Aminicenantota bacterium
CTGTAAACGTACCTTTTTTTTTTTTTTTTTAAAAATCCATAATAACCAGTTTTGCCCCAGACTTTCAGGGAGGAATTACAATAGGAGCAGCAGCTATTCTTTTAGGTGTTCTGGTTTTAAAACCTCTCTTCACTTTTTTAGAGGAAATTGTAAATAGAGTTTTCTATAGAAAATCCTATTTTGAAAGAGAAAATTTGGTAAGTTTTTCAAAAATAGTAACCTATGAAAGAGATTTAAAAGTTTTGAGCTCAAAGTTTCTCGAGATTCTAACATCAGCCTTTCTTTTAAAGAAAGCTGCCATATATTTATTTGATGAAAAAACAGGGGATTTTATATTATTAAACGGGATTGGAGATAATGAGAGAAAGTTGCCTGTTAGGATATTTTTTTCAAAGGTTTTTATTGAGGAATTTAAGAAGAGAGATTTTTTCTGGTTTTATTCTTTTGAAGAATCAGAATGGCTTAAAGGTATAGATAAGACAAAGGTGAAACAGATAAGTGGTTATCATATCTTACCTTTACTCTCTCAAGGTAAGATAATAGGTTTTTTAACCATGGACAGAAAAATAGATGGAACATTTTTAACAACAGAGGATTGGTCTTTGCTTCTTGCTATTGCTCCTTCAATTTCTCTTGCAATTGAAAATGCTTCTCTCTATTCAGACCTTCAAACACGAATTGAAGAGATAAAGAGTCTAAAGGATTTTAGTGAAAACATTCTTGAGAATGTGAAGATTGGGATTATGGTTATTAATAAGGATAAAAGGATTAAACATTGGAATCGTTTTCTTGAAGAACTCTTTGGAGTTAAAAAGGAAGAGGCGGTCGGACAGAAAATTTATGATATATTAGGAAATGTTAACACTGATATTATTTTAAATGAAGAGAGGTTTACAAAGGAACCATTTGTAAGAATAAGGGTTAAAACAAGAGAAAAAGTTGTGAAGAACATAGAAGTTAATGTTTTTAATCTTGATGCGGAGGGAAAAGAAAAAATTATTTTGATGTCTGATGTTACTGAAAAACTCAGTCTTGAAAGAGAGCTTATAACAAGGGAGAAATTAGCCTCTTTAGGACTTCTGTCCGCTGGAATTGTTCATGAAATCAATACTCCTTTAACAGGTATCTTTAGCTATTCCCAACTTCTTCAGTCATCAGCTAAAGATAAAGAAACGAAGGAACTTGCGGAGAGAATTAATGCTCAAGCGGATAGAATGAAAGAGCTTGTAAGGAGTCTTTTAAATTTTTCGAGAGATAGTCAGGGGAGGAAGGTTGTTTTTAATTTAAGAGAGGCAGTTGATCAGGTGATGAATTTAATAGAATATCAGATAAGGAAGAAAAAGATAAATATGAAAATAAATGGGGATGGAATATTTTTATACGGGGAGAAAGTAAAGATTCAGCAGGCAGTCATAAACCTTATATTAAATGCAATAGATGCTTCTGATATTGGAGGAGAGGTTAGTATAGAGTTGAAGAAAGAACAGGATAATATAGTTATTGAAGTTATTGATAGAGGAAAAGGAATAAATAGAGAGGACTTACCATTTATTTTTGATCCTTTTTTTACGACAAAAGGACTGGGAAAAGGAACAGGGCTTGGTCTCTCAATTACTTATAATATAATAAAGGAGCATGGGGGAGAAATCTTTGTTCATTCAAAATTAAATGTTGGAACGAAGTTTAGAATTGTTTTCCCACCCAAGAATGTGGAAACAAGAGAAGAGAGAGATGCAATTTGATATTATCACAATATTTCCTGATTTTTTCACAACTCCCTTAAAATATGGAGTAATTTCAAAGGCGATAGAAAAGGGGATAATAAAAGTTAATATTCATAATCTCAGAGATTATTCTACGGATAAACATAAAAAAGTTGATGATAGACCTTTTGGTGGTGGGGCAGGTATGGTTTTTATGATAGAACCTGTTTACAATGCTTTAAAGGCTTTAAAAGACAAACACTCACATACAATCCTGCTTTCTCCTTCCGGTGAACTTTTCAAACAAAAAAAGGCAAAAGAATTATCCTTAAAGAAGAAAATCATTATAATTTGTCCGAGATATGAGGGAATTGATGAGAGAGTAAAAGCATTTGTTGATGATGAGATATCAATAGGTGATTATATATTAACTGGTGGTGAAACAGCTGCTCTTGTATTAATAGAGGCTATTTCAAGGTATGTAAAAGGAGTTGTTGGCAAAGAGGAAAGTATTAAAAATGAATCCTTTGAGAACGGAGTATTTGATTATCCCCAGTATACACAGCCGAGAGAGTTCTTGGGTATGAAGGTTCCAGATGTTCTTTTATCAGGTAATCATAAGTTAATAGAGGAGTGGAGAAAGAAGAAGGCCTATGAGCTTACGATAAAGAGAAGAAAGGATCTCATTAAATAATCTTGACAATTTTATTGATTTTCCTATCTTATTAAAAAGGAGGTTAGAATGGAAAGAATTCTGATTTTATTTCTTTTTATTAGTTTTATCGTAGATGGATTTGCATTTTCTTCAGATTCAAAATTCAAATTAACAAGCTCTGATCTTGAAAATGGAAAATTTATTGATATTAAATTCACATGTCAGGGAGAAAATATATCACCAATGTTAAAGTGGGAGGGGTTTAGTGAAAAAACAGAAAGCTTTGTTTTGATAGTTGATGATCCTGATGCACCCTTTGGAACTTTTGTTCACTGGGTCTTATATAATATCCCCAAAGATATCGATAAACTTAAACGAGGAGTAGGGAGAGATAAAACTTTGAAAAATGGGATAACACAGGGAATAAATGATTTCGGAAGGATTGGATATGATGGCCCATGTCCTCCGCCAGGAAAGCCACACAGATATTTTTTTAAACTTTATGCTCTTGATTCAACTCTTAATCTTGAACCATCTTTAAGAAAAAAAGAAGTTATTGAAAAAATTAAAGACCATATAATAGGAAAAGCAGAGTTGATGGTTTATTATCAGAGAAGATAGGTGAGAAAAGGATACATTCAAATTTATACAGGAGAGGGGAAAGGTAAAACAACCGCTGCTGTAGGCTTAGCCGTAAGAGCTCTTGCTGCTGATCTGACTATCTTCTTCTGTCAGTTTTTAAAGGGAAAAGAAAGTGGTGAACTTGCTTTTTTGAAGGGAATAAGTGATAAAATAGATATTCATCTCTGCGGATTAAATAAGTTTTGCACAAATAGAGAAAATCCTGCTAAAGACCAGATAGGGGCAGCAAGAAGAGGTTTAGAGCTCAGCAAAAAAGCGATATTTTCAGGAAACTATGATATTGTTATACTTGATGAGATAAATGTTGCTCTTTATTTCAATTTACTTAAAATTGATGATGTAAAGGACCTTTTAATTAACAAACCTCTCGGTGTTGAGCTTGTTCTAACCGGAAGAAATGCTCCAAAGGAACTTTATCCTTTTGCAGATCTTATCTCTGATATCAAGGAAATAAAACACTATTTTCAAAAAGGAGTTAGAGCAAGAAAGGGAATAGAGTATTAAACTCCATTACCTTTTCAAAGCAAGAGCTTCCTGAATCATTTCATCTGAAGTTCTTATTGTTCTTGAGTTTGCCTGATAACCTCTTTCAAAAACAAGCATATTAACAAATTCTGTTGCCATATCAACATTGGATGATTCAAGGGCTCCTCCATTGATTGAGCCTCTTCCTGCTGTTTGCGGTGCTCCCAGAGAGGGCACTCCTGAAGCCTCTGTCTCTGCATAAAGATTAAGTCCCATTCTGAGTAAACCTTTTGGATTGTTGAATGTTGCAAGGGCAAGTTGTGCTAATTCCTCAACCTGTCCATTTGAGAAGACTCCCTGAATCATGCCTTCTCTGTTAATAATTATTGAGGTTAAATTTCCGGGAGGGTAACCATTCTGGTTTGTAGATGAGACCCCAGAGGGCAAAGGATAGCCGGTTATACTCGCTACTCCATCATCATCCCAGAGATCCCAGTTTATTGTCATTGGGTCCGCACCATTTGTGAAAGCAGGTGTTGTAATAGTTATATCTGTGGCGGGTGTGTTTAAAGTTCCATCAGGGTTAAAGGTTAATGTTCCTGTGGCTAAACTATAGGGTGTTCCGGCTGTCCCTCCTACAACATCTTCTCCTGGTACAGTCACTTCATAATCCCACGAATCGGGTAGGCCAGCATTATGTGTGTATGTAATAGTAAGAGTATGCTGGGCACCTTTTGAGTCATATATTACAACAGAAGCTGTAGCTGTTGTGCCGGGGTCAACTCTATTATCAAGGTTCATAAAAACCTGAAACATTGTTGTTTCATTGGGAGAACTCACAGTATTTGCGGGAAGAAAGATTCTGTTTAATTCTCCGGAAGCAACGATTGCTCCTGTTGTGGGATCTTTATCTGTGTAGCCCATTACATAGTTTCCGTTAGAATCTATTAAATAGCCTGCATCATCAAAGGAAAACGCTCCATTTCTGGTATAGTATCTTGAATTACCATCATTACTGACAATAAAGAATCCATTTCCTTCTATCGCAACATTTGTTCCTTCCTGAGTTACTTGGATACTTCCCTGGGAGAAAATTCCTGAAACTTCTGCGGGAAAGATTCCCAATCCGATTTGCATTGGATTACCTGCTCCGTTTGCGGCTATTCCTCCGAATGTTCTTGTGACAATATCGTAAAAGTTTATAGCAGAAGCTTTGAATCCGGGAGTATTTATATTTGCAAGGTTATTACCAACAACATTTAAAGCTGAAGCATAGGCGCTTAAGCCAGAAAGACCTGAATAAAAGGATGTTAACATCTTTCTACCTCCTTAAATTAAAATTTCTATTATGTCAGACAAATCTATTTGAGAATCTCCTGATTTTAAAATTACATCTCCATTCTCAAATTTTATTCCATCAACCAATCTTATTGAATATGTCTTAACATCAACCTCATCCGAACCTCTATAAGCCTTTATCTGATATCTATATGTTCCTTTGTCTAATTGATTACCCTGTAAATCCTTACCATCGTAAATATAATCATGGGAGCCTGCTGTCATAGATCCAAGTGAGCGTACATCAACCACATTTCCAGAGGAATCATAAACAATTAAAGAAACATCTGTTGCATCTTTATCAAGCTCAAATCTTATCTTAGAATCCTCTCCTTCACCTCTTATTGTGAATTCATTTCCTTCTGTAACAACATATTTGTTAAGTAAATTTACTGCCTGAGTACTCGCTGCTGCTCCCTGAGTAATTGCGAGATTTTCAATAGTATGCTTCATACTCTTTAATTCTTCCAATTGTGTGAATTGTGTAACCTGAGATATAAATTCATTATCATCAATAGGATTTAATGGGTCCTGATTCTGCATTTTTGCAATAAGGAGTTCAAAAAAATCATCTGCTCCTATACTTGAAAAAGGATCTCCACCGGTTTGAGTTGAACTATTTTTTGTCGCATAAATATCATTCATACTAATCTGATCTATCATCTTCAACCTCCGTAATTTCCTTTATCAATTTTTATGCCATTTAATATCTAAACCAAAAAAGCTTTTAAAAACATTTAAGATATTGAATAAAAAAGAAAAGCAGGAATTTTTGTGCCTGGAAGTTTTTACGCTTTTACGGAAAAAAATTCCGTATCATTCTTGATTTATTACTTCACTTTTAATTTGATTTATAGGATAATAGCAGATGAAAGAATTTTTAAAAACAGTTTCATATAAAGAGTTTGAGGATCTTTTGGGAAGATTAGAATTAAAAAGAAACTCTATAATAGTCAGATCAGAAGTTGCTGACAATAATATTGCCTCTGAAAATATTCTTTCCACTGAGGAAATTCCCGGTTTTTACCGCTCTACTGTTGATGGCTATGCCGTAAGATTTGAAGATACTCAGGGAGCAAGCCCTTCTGTGCCATCAATGTTAAAATTAGCAGGTGAAGTTAAGATGGGAGAAATATCTGACATATATGTCAAAAACGGAGAGGCGGTGAAAATTTCAACAGGCGGAGCTTTACCGGAGGGAGCTAATTCGGTTGTAATGCAGGAGGATACCGAGGAGATGGGGGAATGGGTTGAAATCTATAAATCCGTAGGTATGAATGAAAATACAGTTAAAAAGGATGAAGATTATAAAAGGGGAGAGATTATTGTAAGAAAGGGGGAGATAATAGCTCCAAATAAAATTCAGGCTCTGATTTCCTCCGGGATATACGAAATTCCTGTTTATGATAAATTAAAAGTGGCTATTATATCAACAGGTGATGAGATAATTGATTATAAAAGTGTAAAGAGGGAGAGAGGTAAAATCAGAGATACAAATTCATTCCTTCTTTCAAAATATCTTGAAAAATTGGGAGAGGATATTACCTTTTTAGGAATAGCAAAGGATGATAGGGAAAGTTTAAAAAATATTATTAAATCAAACATAAACTCTTTTGATCTTTTCTTAATTTCCGGTGGAAGCTCAATGGGAACACGCGATATTACAGTAAATGTTCTTTCCGAATTTTCAGAAATTATCTTTCATGGGATCAGAGTTTATCCTGGAAAACCTCTTATTTTCGGAAAGAGTAAGGAGAAAGTATTTGTAGGCCTTCCGGGGCATCCTGTTTCATCTTTTGTATCAATTTTTACGATTGTCTATCCCCTTGTTTTAGCATGGGAAGGTGCTGATAATTTTAAAATATCACCATCAGGCTATGTCAAGATAGATAAAAATATAAACAAAAAGGTGGGAAGGGAGAGTTTTGTTCTTGTGAAAAAGTATGAAAAGAACGGAGAATTTTTAGCAAAACCTCTTTTCGGAGAATCAGGACTTGTTTCCCTTATCGCAGAAGCGACGGGTTTTGTCAGAATTGAAGAGAGCAGGGAGGGGGCATATCAGGGAGAAAGCCTTGAATACTATGAATTTTAAAAGAAAGGTTTATTTTAATAAGGTTGAGTTTTCAAAAGCAAAAAATATCTTAAAAGAGGTTTTAAAGTCAAAAAAAATTTTGAATAATTTGGGGAAAGAAAAGATTGATATAGAAAGTTCAATAGATAGGATAACAGCTGAGCCTGTTTATGCAAAAAGCTCTGTTCCTCCATTTTCAACCGCAGCAATGGACGGAATTTCAGTTGATTATAAAAGCACTCTTAAGGCACTACCCAAAAAGCCCATTATACTTGAAAGAGGTAAAGATTTTGAATTCGTAAACACAGGCTATCCTTTAAAGGAGAAATTTAATGCTGTTATTATGATTGAGGATATAAATATCCTTGATGAAAAGAGAGTTGAGATATTTAAACCTGTGCCATTTTATAATTTTGTAAGAAACATCGGAGAGGATATTGCAGAGGGGGAAATGGTTGTTCCCTCATTTTTTAAAATAAATGCTGAGGCTGTCTCTCTTATGTATTCTGCGGGAATAAGAGAACTTACCGTTCTTAAAAAACCGGAGATTCTTTTAATACCGACCGGAGATGAAATTCTTGAAAGAGGCTCCGAATTAAAAGAAAATTCAATCTATGAGACAAACTCAATTTTCATAAAAGATTATTTTCAAAAGTGGGGTTTTAATATAAAAGTTAATCCGATAGTAAGAGATGTTGTCAGTGAACTTGAAAATGTTTTGATTAATAATCTGAATAATTATGATTTAATAGTCTTTTCAGCCGGAACATCCTCAGGTTCCAAGGATTTTATTCCTTCTTTGATAGAAAAACATGGTAAAATCCATTTTCATGGGGTAAACTACATACCGGGTAAGCCATTCTGTTTCGGAGAGATAGAGAATAAACCTGTGTTCTGTATCCCCGGTTATCCCGGAGCCGCAGCAGGGGTTTTAAATGAGTTCATTGAAGACATAGCTTACTTTTTTACACTTTATGATAGAACAAGGGAGAATATAAAAGCTTACTCCTCTTTTAAGATCTTCTCAAAATTGGGAATGAAAGAATATATTAAAATAAAGGTCGGAAAGATAGGGGAAAAATATCTTTTTTATCCTTTGAAGAGAGGTTCATCTCTATTAAAACCATTTGTCGAAAGGGATGGAACAGCTGTCATAGAGGAGAGAGTAGAAGGGATTAACAAGGGGGATAGTGTTAATATTGAAATATTGAAGAAGAGAGAGCTTTTAGAGGAGCAAATAATATTCATAGGCTCAAATGATTTTTTGATATCAGAGCTTAGGGATATTTTAAGAAAATATGATTATACAAAGGATATAGCAATAATAAACTCAGGTTCAATGGGTGGCTTGAAAGCGATTTCTGAGAAGGTGGCACATTTTTCAGGAATCCATCTTCTTGATATGGAAATAGGGGAATACAATAAAAGTTTTATAAAAAAATACCTCAAAGAAGGGGAGTACAAATATCTGCCGTTTGTCAAAAGAGAGCAGGGATTTATAACTTCAAAGGGAAATCCAAAAAAAATAAAAAATATTGAAGACCTTTTAAGAGATGATATATCTTTTATAAACAGGCAGAGAGGAGCCGGTACAAGATTACTTCTTGATTATCTTCTCAGTCGGAAAGGTATAGAAACAGAAAACATTAAGGGATATTCAAGGGAGGTTTTCACCCACCTTGAGACAGGTATTTTTATAAAGAGAAGAGAGGCTGATGTTGGTATGGGGATAATGCCTGTTTCAAAGATTCTTGACCTTGAGTTCATACCTGTGGCGGAAGAAGAATACGGATTCTTATTTATTTCAGAATTTACAAAAGAGAAAAATTATGAAATTTTAATTGACTTGATAAATTCAAAAGAGATTAAAAGAAGGGCGGAGAAATTGGGTGGTTATAAGTTTTTGCTCTGATTTTTAATAAAATTTAATAAAAAATTGAATAAAAAGAGGAGGAAATCAGTATATATTATATGAAGAAACTTGAAGATGAGAATAAAATTATAGAAAGGGTTAAAAGAGGAGATAAAAAAGCATTTGAGCCAATCGTGAAATTTTATATGAAAAGAGCATACAACATAGCCCTTGGATTTGTTCACAATGAGCAGGATGCCCTTGATATTTCACAGGAAGCATTTATAAAAGCTTTCAGAGGATTGAAAAAGTTTGATACAAAAAAGGATTTTTTCCCATATTTTTATCAGATTATCAAAAGGCTCTGTTTTGATTATACGAAAAAGAAAAAGAGGGAAGGATTTAAAACAAACAATTTTTTTAATGTTGTATATAATCCCAATGGTAACAATAGATTCAAAGAGGCTCTTTCGGAAGCAATAAATAAACTTGAGCCCGAGCAAAAGGAGCTTATAATATTAAGATACATAGAAGGATTCTCCTACGAGGAATTATCAAGACTTCTGGGAAAACCCATTGGAACGATTATGTCATCATTGTTTTATATAAAGAAAAAATTAAAAGAGGAATTGGAGGGGGGAGTATGAATAGTGAACATAAAAAAATAAAAGCTCTCCTTCTTCCATATCTTGAAGGCAAATTGGAAGAAGAGGAGAGAAGAAAGGTTGAGGAACATCTTAAAGTATGTAAAGAGTGCAGAGAGGAGATAAAAAAATATGAAAATATAGAGGAGGGATTAAAAATGATGAAATTAAAACAACCTTCCGAAGAGGTTTGGGACAATTATTGGTCATCTGTTTACAATAGGCTTGAGAGAAAAATCGGTTGGATATTTTTTTCAATCGGCGCGATTATTTTATTGTTTTTCGGAGTTTATCAGTTCATTGATGAATTAATCAAGGATCCTACAACTCCATTGGTGGTGAAAATAGGTATTCTTCTTCTGAGTTTCGGAGGTGTGGTTCTTTTTGTTTCAATATTAAGGGAACAGCTATTCTCTAAAAAAAGAGAAAGATATGAGGAGGTGGAAAAATGATAATAGTTACAACGCCCGAGTTAGAAGGACGAAAGATTAAAAAGGTTTTAGGGCTTGTGAAAGGAAACACAATAAGGGCGAGAAATATTGGAAGGGATATTCTGGCTCTTTTCAGAAACATAACAGGAGGAGAGATCAAAGATTATACAAAACTGCTTGCACAGGCAAGGGAGCAGGCTCTTGACAGGATGATAGAGGAGGCAGAATCTCTGGGAGCAAATGCAATTGTTAATGTCAGATTCTCAACCTCCTACATAATGCAAAATGCAGCAGAAATCCTTGTCTACGGCACAGCTGTTATTTTGGAATAAAACAGTGAATAAAAAATAATAAAACCGTAAAGGGGCGGATGATAGAACTCTGAGCATTGAGCCATGAGCTATGAGCTAAATATTAAGTAAGGTTATTTATAACTTGTAACAGATTATTTAATCTTTAATCTTTTATTTAAAAAGAAATTTACAAATAGCAATAAACCGATAACCTCCAAAATCAGCTCAGGGCTTGATGCTCAATGCTCAATGCTGTGTTGTCCTTCACCAAAGAACGGTTAATCTTAAAAGATAGTGCTGGGAAAAATTCTTGTCCTCCTTATCTAATTATGGTAGATTTTATTATATAGAAAGGAGGTCAAAAATGAAGAAATTTTCTCTGCTTTTTTTATTATTTATGATTGCTTTTTCACTCTTTTCAGATGAAGGCTATAAAGTAAATTCACCGCTTTTTTCATCCTATATTGCTCCTTTTGAGAGGAGTTCCTACTTTGTTGATGAAGGATATCATCTGATTTATTATGATGCGGGAACTCCAATAAAACTTGAAAATGAGGTTGCGGGGAATATATCATTCGGTTTTAAATTGGGAAAGATGTTTGCCTATAAAACAGGGGAATTTTACAAACTGCCTGTTGTTTTAAAATCCTTTCCCGATTCTTTTGTCCTTGAGACTGAACCTTTTGTGGGTGTAAAGGTTCGCATAAGCTTTGCGCTTTTCACATCGGACAGCTTTATAACAAAGATTGAGTATGATAATAAAACCGGCTTGGAGCTTGACCTTTTTATTGTCTATGAAGATGATAAGCCTATTTTTGCCAGGATAGAAAATAATAATTCCCTCTTGGTCTCCTATAAACAGCCAGGAAAGGGAAAATACTTTCAGCAAAAAAGCTTAAAAGGTTTTAAAAGTGTCAGATATTCAATGTTTAAATTGAATAAAAAGATATACTCTTTCGGAGGATATCAAAGCGGAGTTGATAATATCTCGGATATTGTTGCAACCGATGAAAATGTTTTAAATGGCTCTTTAAATTCAAATTTAAAGGCTGTTGTTTTGGATACTGTTTTAAAATCCACAAATGGTGAAATCAAAATTTTTAAAAAAACTGTTCAAAAGGGAGATGAAAATAAACTCAATGATTTAATTAAAGAACTTGAAAGCAAGAGTTTTAAATCTGTATTTTCATTTAATCAAAGAATTTTAAAAAATATCCCGAAACTTAAATTTAAAAACAAAGATGAAGAGCTCCTTTACTATGATGGAATATATCTCGGAAGACAGCAGTTTTTGCCTGCGGCGGGTCAATTTCCATATCCCTATTATGTATTTTCAAGGGAGCCAAAGTGGGGGTGGGGGCATGAAGGGCAGGTGTTTCATGAGAGCCTTTCAATGCACACGATCTCACTCTTTGACCCGATTCTTGCAATCAATTCTCAGAGAAATTTTATGAAAGTTCAGGGTAAGGATGGTTATATGCCATACAGAGTTGGGGCTTTTTTTACAAGAACATTTCCCGTTAAAGGCGAAAAGACAACATCAGCTCCATTCTTTTCCTGGACAAATCTTGAGGTTTATCTTGCAGCTAAAAGGTCCGGTCTTGTAAATAAAAAGGAACTTTTAAAATTTTTGAAAGAATCTTATGATTCAGGTGTCAAATTTACAAACTATCTTTTGAGAACACGGGATAAAAACAAAAACGGGCTTCTTGAATGGGGAGGTCATACACTTTTGGAGTGTGTGAGAGACTATCTTAATGCTGTTTTTGATCTTCTGGGAAAGGAGCCTGATACATTAAATCAATTGGAGGCTCTTGACCTTAGCTCAATGGTTGTAAAAGAGATGAGATCCCTTTCAAAAATAGCTGAAATCTTAGGTAAAAAAGATGAAGCGGTAGAGTGGAAAAGAAAAGCTGATAAAATGGCTTCACTTATTAATAAATATATGTGGGATGAAAAAACAGGCTTTTATTATCATGTTCATAAGGATACTATGAATTTTAAAACACCATCGGGAATTTCTTTGAAAAGAAAGGAAATCATAGGTTTTCTGCCTCTCTGGGCTGGAATTGCTTCAAAGGAGCAAGCAAAAAGGCTCATTGAGCATCTGACAAATAAAAATGAGTTCTGGAGAAGGTATGGTATCCCTACTTTATCAGCCGATGATCCCTATTATGATCCTCAGGTTTTATCCTGCTGCAGATGGAATGGGCCTGTATGGATTACCTGGGTTTATCCTGTATTCAGAGGCGTTCTTGATTATGGATACAAAGATGTGGCGGAAAAAATTCTTGAAAAAATGGAAAATGCAATGCTTTATCAATTAAAAAGAAATCATCGTCTGTGGGAGAGCTATTCTCCTGATTATACAAAATTAAAATCTCCTAAAAACTATATATGGGATACATTAATTTCCAGAATGATATATGAGATGAGAAGTAAAAAATAAAAATACAGGAGATAAAATGAAAAAAATAATCAGTGTAAGTGTAGGCATTTTTATTTTTGCATTTTTATTATTTTCATTTGAAGTGGGAGCTCTTCACTCTCCCTATTGGAATGGTATTGTTTTAAATGATTCAGGTAAGATTTATGGATTCAGGTTTGCAATTGAGAAAAACGGAAAAATCGCTGACGGATATGACACTTTTTTTATTGTTGAGGAACCGGGAACAATAGCACCCGATTATTCCTATGCTGAGGTTAGTTTTAATACAAATCTGAAATTCGGATTGGGCTCTAAAACTCCGATTAAAGTTAAAGGAAAGACAAAGTTCGGGATAGTAAAATTTATCTATGGAAGATATGGAAAGGGTGTGGTAGGTTATGTTGTGGTGCCAAAAGGTATAAATATTATATTAAGATTTTATTCTCCATGGAATATGGGTGAGGATGTCTATTTTAAAAATGGAATGGTATTCGGAAAGGATGATAACTTTAAATTCAAAAGCCTTACAAAGGATTTACCTGAGCCTTTGAAAGAGAAAGATTCACTCGGTTTTAAAATAAAAGACAGATTGTTTTTCTTTTATGCGGGTTTTGAAAATTTTGAAAAGAGTGGAAAATGGGTTTCCTCATATCTTAGAAAAGAAAAGATGAAATACGAGAAAAACAGAGTAAAATTTACAGGTGAATTTAAAGGACTTGTAAGCTCTATAACAACAAATCTTTACTGGATGAAACTTCTTCAACCTGAAAAGCAGAGGCTTTATATTCCAGCCGGGAGAAGGTGGATTTTTCCCGGCAAAGATGGGAAAACGGATTTGTGGACGATGTTTGAGTGGGATTCATTTTTCAATGCTCTTGAAGTTGGGGTTGAGGACCATAAAATGGCTAAAACTGAAATTGAAGCTGTTCTTGATACTCAGTATAAGTGGGGAAATATACCGAACTGGCGTTCAGCCACCGCCGGCACCACAGATAGAGCACAACCTCCGGTAGGAGCTTTCACTGTTCTAAAGCTATACTATAAAACAGGAGATATTAATCTTTTGAAAGATTCATATAAAAGGCTTTTGAAATTTCACAGGTATTGGACAAATAATCTTGGGAAGCATAAAAAGAGGGATGGAAACAATAATTTTCTCTTTGAATGGGGAAGTGATACGGAACTTATAAATAAGATAAAACCAAGATGGGAGGAGAATGCTCCCGGAAGGGTAAGAGCTGCATGGGAATCAGGACAGGATGACCTTCCCAACTTTGATAAGGCTAAGTTTAATGAAGATACAAACTCTTTGGAGCTTGATTGCATAGATCTTTCCTCCCTTGTGGCCCTTGATGCGGAGTCTCTTTCAAAGATAGCTGATATACTCAATTATAAAGAGGATTCCGAATTTTTTAAAAATGAGTATGATAGGATTTCAAAAAGGATAAATGAAATTTTATGGAATAAGAGGAAAGGTTTTTATTTTGATAGAGACTGGAATGGAAAATTTTCAAAATCAAAGGCATCTTCAAACTTTTATCCTCTTCTTGCAAAAGTAGTTCCTAAGACAAGATTAAAAAAAGTTTTGACACATCTGTTAAATAGGATGGAGTTCTGGGGAGATTTTGTGATACCGACAATCTCAAAAGATAATCCTGCTTTCAAAGATCAACAGTACTGGAGAGGAACTATCTGGCCTCCCACAAATTATCTTGTTTATCAGGGGCTGAAAAGATACAGGCTTGATGAGATAGCCTCGGAATTTGCAAGAAAAAGTGCCTCTCTCTTTTTAAAGAGCTGGAACAAATACAGGCTTTGCAGAGAAAACTATAATTCCATGAATGGAAAGGGAGGAGGACAGAGATACCAGAGCTGGGGACCTCTGTTTGCACTTGTACTTATTGAAGATTTTATTGAAAATTCACCCTATGATGGCTTGAGGGTGGGAAATCTTTCGGCGATGAAAAGTAATCATCTTCAAAACTACAGGATAGGAAATTCCACCTATGAGCTTTATGCA
>JALXDT010000252.1 GCA_027070475.1 Candidatus Aminicenantota bacterium
GTCCATATGTTACCAGTTACGAATATGCTGATTTACATCAGTTGTCCACTATTTGGCTGGATTTGGCTGATGATTTGACTAAATATAAAAAAGAATTTATTGGAACATCTTACAAAAAATATGAAAATAAAAAACTGCGAAGTAAAATTGCAATAGAAATAGTTAATAAAATGAAAGAAAAAAATCGGAAGATAGCAAAAGAAATTGAAGCTTTTTTTATTGATATGGAGGAAGTATTTGATGAAAGTTACAGAATTCTGAAGCCAGGAGGAAGATGTTGTTATGTTATTGGTAATACAAGACTAAAAGGAGTTGATATATTAAATGCAGAAGTTTTTGCTGAAAGTTTACAGTATTCTGGCTTCAAAATTGATAGAATTATAAAAAGAGAGATACCTTCCAAAATACTTCCCCAAAAAAGAGATGAAGAAACAGGTAGATTTGCGAGTAAAAATAATGCAAATTCAGAGGCGTATCCAGTTGAATATATTGTAATTGGATTAAAGGAGGAATAAAAATGAACTTTGAGGACTTAAAAAACCTTTATCTTGAAAAGAAAGAACAATTCGGTGCTGATGCATACAAACATATTTCCGAATTATTGGAAGAAGCAAAAGAAATTCACAGAGAGGATTGGCTTAGACATCCAACACCCAGCGGAGATCATGAACAAAGTTGGCGCGCATTTAAAGGTAAAAATTTAGAGAAACTAATTCAGTATATTATTACAGAAGAGGTTGAAAAGCTCGGGTTGAAAGTTATAAATGGCAATAAACTTGAGAGATCACAAAATCTATCAAGAGAATTAAGTCAAGTGAAGAGGAATTTGGCAATTGATTACGGGGAATTTGGATTGCATTTGCCTGATGTTGATATTATTATCTATCATCCTAAGGCTTATAAAGTGTTAGTTGTTATTTCAAGTAAAGTTACTTTAAGAGAACGTATTGCTCAAACAGGTTATTGGAAACTTAAACTTTTGCAAGATAAAACCACAGAACATATTAAAGTTTATTTTGTTACCCCAGATGAAGATGGAACACTTACGTACAAGAAGCCAGTAAAGAAAGGAAGGGCTATCGTGGAAGAAGATTTGGATGGGAGTTATGTGTTAACAAAAGAAAGAATTGAAGAAAGTAGTAAAGTTAAATTATTTGAGCGCTTTATAGACGATTTAAAGGAATTGTTAAACAATGAAAAATAATCAACCAAAATTTGAAACTACAACTTTATGGGATTTTCCAACTCAGAATTATGGGGATAAGCCTCATGGAGATAACAAATTTAATGGGGTTACTCCTGCATTCGTTATATGGAACCTATTGCAAAGATACACTAAAGAGGGAGATTTAGTGGTAGATCCTATGTGTGGTAGTGGGACTACTATAGATGTTGCAAAAGAATTAAATAGGCGAGTGATTGGATATGATATTGCTCCGTATAGAAGTGATATCATTCAAAATGATGCAAGATCCATTCCACTCCAAGATAGTTCTGTTGATTTTGTATTTATAGACTCTCCATATTCTGATAACATCAAATATTCTGAGCATCCTATGGATATAGGAAAAATATCTTGCGAAAAAGAGGAATTTTTTGATGAACTTGAAAAGGTAACTAAAGAAGTATATAGAATATTAAAAAGTGGCAAAGTAATGGCATGGCTTATTGGAGATCATTGGAGAAAGAAAACAGGTTTTATACCAGTAGGATTTAGAATCTATCAAACACTTGCCAAATATTTTGAGACAGTTGATATAATTTGTGTTGTTAGGCGAAATCAAACATCTAATACTCCTATTTGGCATAAAAGAGCAGAAAGATTTAATTTCTATCTCCGAGGATTTAAATATTTATTTATCATGAGAAAACCCAAAAGAGATTAAGAAAATAGAGAAAATTGTCCCTTTGTTTAACAAATTAATATCTACTTCTGTTAGACTTTACCCAAAACTTTCATTATATTTCAATTTGCTACCTCCCTTACCTAAAGAATCTCCCCCCCACCTCCAATCCTACCAAAAAATCTTCCACTTTCACAAAAAACGATTTAACATGAAAATTATCAAAACTTGCAAATTTTGCAAGTTTTGATAATTCTTGTTTCTGAGTGCTCTAACAAAACACCAGCTATTTTATATAATTAAAAAATCTCTCTTAGACTTCTCCCTCTAAAACAACCCCTTTATCTCTCCTTCGTCTGTGATGTCTATGTTTTCGGCGGCGGGGGTTTTGGGTAAGCCGGGCATCAGGAGAATATCTCCTGTGATCGGGACATTGAAGCCTGCGCCTGATGAAATTTTTATCTCCCTTACTGTGACAAGAAAATCTTTTGGTCTTCCCAATAGAAGAGGGTTATCGGAGAGGGATTTCTGGGTTTTTGCAATACAGACAGGAAATTTATCAAATCCTAATTTTTTTATTCTCTTAAGATCACTTTTTGCTTTTTTCGTAAAATCTATTGCCTTTGAGCCATAAATCTCTTTTGCGACTATTTCAATCTTTTTCTCTGTAGGAAGGTCAAGGGAGTAGAGAGGTTTATAGTTTGAAGTTTCACCTCCCTTTTCCTTTATAAAAGAGGCAATTTCAACTCCGCCTTCACTTCCCTTTGCCCAGAAATCAACCACAAAAGCCTTAAAGCCTTTGCTCTCAACAAAATCCTTTATAATCTTATGCTCTTCTTCGGTATCAGTGGTGAATCTATTTATAGCTACGACAGCTTTCATTCCGAATTTTGAGATATTTTCAAGATGCTTTTCAAGGTTTGCAAGTCCCTTTTCAACCGCAGCGGGGTCAGGCTGGTCTATCTCCTTTAAGCTTTTACCTCCGTGCATCTTCAGTGCTCTTATGGTGGCAACAAGTACAACTCCTGCAGGATTAAAGCCCGCATATCTTGCAACAATATCAAAGTATTTTTCTGCTCCGAGGTCAAAACCGAATCCTGCCTCTGTTACAACATAATCAAAAAGTTTAAGGGCTAATTTTGTAGCTATGACTGAGTTTGTTCCCTGAGCTATGTTTGCAAAGGGTCCTCCGTGAATAAATACCGGAGTGTTTTCCAGAGTTTGAACAAGGTTTGGTTTGAGAGCATCCTTTAAAACAGCTGCAACCGCTCCCTGAACCTTTAAATCCCTTACGAACACTGGCTCTCCCTCATAGGTAAAGCCCACAAGAATATTCCCTATCTTTTCCTTTAATTCTGCATAATTGTTTGCAAGACAGAGTATTGCCATAATTTCTGAGGAGGCTGTTATCTGAAATGAGGTCTCCCTCGGCACTCCGTTTTTTCTTCCGCCAAGGCCCGAAACAATATATCTTAAGCCTCTGTCATTCATATCTATGACACGGGGCCATTTTATTCTTCGGGGATCTATGTACGGCTTTTTTCTTCTGAAAATATGATTATCTATGATTGCTCCTAAAAGATTGTGAGCTGCTGATACAGCATGAATATCTCCCGTAAAGTGAAGGTTTATGTCCTCCATCGGTAAAACCTGGGATCTTCCGCCTCCGGTGGCTCCTCCCTTTATCCCGAAAAGAGGCCCCATTGATGGCTCTCTGAGGGCAGCAGCGGCCTTTAATCCGACTCTGTTCAATGCCATGGAAAGTCCTATTGAAACTGTTGTCTTTCCCTCTCCTGCGGGAGTGGGGGTTATTGCCGAAACAAGGATAAGCTTTCCGTCTTCGTTTTTTTCAAGCTCTTTGAAAATATTCAAATTTACCTTTGCCTTATACTTTCCGTAAGCTTCAAGGTAGGGGAGCGGTATTCCCGCATTTTTTGCTATCTCCTCAATGGGTTTTATTTTTGCCTCTTTTGCGATCTGAAGATCATTCATTTTTACCTCCTTAAATATTTATTTCTTTAATCAAAAGGAAATTCCGAAAGTTGCTCCTATTACCATTCCCTTTTTGAAAAGATTATCAAATGGGGTTATGAGAAAGGCTCTTAGTCTCATACTCTCCCCGTTTATTCCTGCATTAACCTTTAATGCAAAATCTGTTCCTTCAAAGTAAGATTTATTTGCAAACAAAAGCCACTTTGTTATTCCTGCTCCTACAAATAGATTGCTAAAATTTGCATTTAAAATGGCAGAACCTTCGAGCCAGAATGAATCAAATTTCATTTCATAGCTGATTATATTAACTTCGGGTGTTATGGAGAGTAGTGATCCCAATGGTATATCCACACCTGAACCGATTGTCCAGAAATAGGGATCAAATGAAAAGGAATCGTCCGCAACAATTCCTCCCTGTATAAAAAGTTTTGCATGTTCAGCTATGGCTACACTATTGAAAAGTATAAAAGCAAACAAAAAAATAAATAAAAACTTAAAATATTTCATTTAAACCTCCTTCTCATATATCTTAATTTAAAAAGATTTATAAAACAAGTGAATTTTATTTCAGAAATAAAATATAGTAAGGAT
>JALXDT010000253.1 GCA_027070475.1 Candidatus Aminicenantota bacterium
ACTCAAATCAGTGCTAATAACAATTAAAGTATGCTCATCCCCCCACAGTCTATTTAAAACTTCAGCGACTTCATGTCGTTCTGCATCACCAACAACTAATGGAACAAGAGAAAAAATAGCTATAATTTCCCATAAAAATTGAAACTCCACCTAAAGACTTCATAAACATAGACCCGCTGCAAACCGGAGGAAAACTTACGGAGGATGCGAGAAAAGTACTTCTCGAGTGGGGCGACGGTTACAGCATCTGCGATTACTGCACGGGAAAGCTCGAGAGCATATCGAAACCGCCCGTTAACAGGTTCGTCGATGAGCTCAGAGACTTCTTCGACTGCGATGGCGTCAGATTGACGACCGGAGCGAGAGAGGGTAAATTCGCAGTCATGCACGCTCTGCACAGGGAAAACCCCGAAAAGAGTCTGGTCGTCGTCGACGGTAACGCTCACTACTCCACGCTTCTCGCCGCTGAAAGAGCCGGACTTGAGGTTCTGAAGGTGGAAAATTCAGGGTATCCGGAATACAGAATAGACGAGGAAAAGTACAGGGAAATAATGGAAGAAGCTGGAGAATCGGTTGAAAAGTATATAATAGAGTGGGGAAAGATTCCTGAAGTTAGTGATTATAAGAATTTATATAAAAAGTTAAAAGAATTATATGATATAGAACTCCCTTTAAGGGACAGTTGGGGAAATTCTTTAATTTTTAAGAGAGATAGAAAAACTTATGAAATTATCTCTGTTGGGAAAGATAAAAAGTTAGGAACTATTGATGATATTGTTTATAAAGATGGGAATTTTTTGTTGCCAACTAAAAACAGACTATTATCAAAAATAATTTCCGAATATATGGAGAGAGGAGATTAATCTCCTCTCTCTATATTTTATTGTTCAAGATCTTCAATCAGATTCATAGCAGCAGTAGCTCCGCTTCCGGCAACAATAACCACCTGAGATTTTGTTCCCTTCACCACATCACCTGCTGCATAAATTCCTTTTACACTTGTTTCAAGCCTTTCATTTGTAACTATATATCCCCTTTCATCCAGTTCAACCAAACCATTGAGGAACTTGGTGTTCGGGGAGTATCCGATATAGACAAAAACTCCCTCTGCAGGAAGGATTTTTTCTTCTCCTGTTTCTCTGTTTTTTACCCGAACTCCTGTAATTTTATCTTCGCCTATAATTTCCAGTAGCTGGGTGTTAAGATAGAATTCCACATTCTCTTTCTGCTTGATTCTATCCTGAAGAATCTTTTCTGCATTGATTTTAGGTAGAAATTCAATGAATTTTAAACTTTTTACATAGTTTAAGAGAAACAAGCCTTCCTGAACACCTGAATTTCCGGCTCCGATTACAACAACATCTTTTCCTTTAAAAAATGGACCGTCGCAGGTTGCACAAAAGGCCACTCCTTTACCCATGAATTTTTCTTCTCCCGGAACATTTGTTTTTTTCGGGACAGAACCCACAGCTAAGATCACAGCTCTTGCATGAAACTCATCCCAATCTGATTTTAAAATAAATCCATCACTGTCCTTTTTTATCTCTGTTATTTCATCGAACTCAAACTTAACTCCGAAATTTTCAGCCTGTTTTTGCATATTTTCCAGAAGTTTTGTGGGAACTATGGGCTCTGGAAAACCGGGATAATTTTCAATAATATCACTTAAAACAATCTGGCCGCCGACAGCGGTTTTCTCAATAACCATGGTTTTGAGATTGGCTCTTGCTGTGTAAATTGATGCTGTAACTCCTGCTGGTCCTCCTCCTACTATAATAACATCATACTTTTCCATTTTTCCCTCCTGTGGGAATTATTGTACTATAAGACTTGAATCAGCTTTCTTGTATGCTTCCAAGACCTGTTTAACAAATACCTTTTCAGGAACAGCCCCTTCAAATTCAACGACATCATTTACTATATTTTTTGGAACTCCGTAAACATTATACTTTTGTGCCCATTCTCCGTATTCCATTGATTCAATCATTTTGCCTGTTATATTTTTGTTAATAAAAGCAAGTTGATGGGCAAGAAATACAGCTTTAGGGCAGTAGGGACAGGTAGGTGTTACGAAAACCTTAATTTCAATAGGTTTGTCAATTTTTGAAATTTCTTCAACAGCTTTATCGGAGAGTTGATGCTTTCCTGAGGAAATCATAACAACATCTTCTATAAATGTTGAAAATTCATAACCTGAAGGAATTCCGTAAAATCTTATTCCCGTATCCTCTCCTTCTTCATTGAGAAAAACTATTACAGGTGATTCTTCGAGGTTGTATTTGCTAACTTCTTCCTTATCATTGTAAAAATTAAACTCCTGAACTTCAATCTTATCTGAAAGCTCTGAAACCTCATCAAGAAGCATTTTAATCTCCTTGCAATATTGACAATTCAACTCATTGGAAAAGAATAAAATTTTAACCTTCTTATCCATCTCTTTTGAAAACTTGTCTTTTAAAAATTGTTTGTCTTTTTCCTCTAATAAACCCATTTTTTCCTCCTTAATTTAAAATTTTATATTCATAGGTTATTTCAGCGGTTTTGCTTAACATTGCTGTAACCGAGCAATACCTTTCATAGGATAACCTTATTGCTTTTGCAAAAAGATGCTCGGGGATTTCTTTCCCTTTAATTGTAAATAAAAGTTTTATTTTTGTATATACTTTAGGATGTTTGGGAGCTCTCTCTATTTCAGTTGCTTTTACTTCAAATTCATCCCACTTGACTTCCATCTTTCTTAAAATCGCTACCACATCCATACCCGTACAGCCGATTAAACTCATTAAACACACTTCCATTGGTCTTGAAGCAGTATCATGACCTCCCACATCTGGAGATGCATCCATTACAATTGAGTGATTTGAATCAGAATTGGCTACGAATTTCATCCCTTCAACCCATTTTGCTCTTGCTTCCATTTAAACCTCCTCTTTAAGTATTTGTTCTAAAGTAATAGAACCCAAATAATTTTCAATAATTTTATTTAGATTTTTCCAAAAAGGAATCATTTTGCATTTATCATTAAAAGGGCATTGTAATCTTATTTCTTCACAATCTATGACTTTAACTTCCTTTTCAAGACTTTTTATTATCTCTTTAAGCGTAATGTCAGAAGGTGGTTTTGAAAGCCTGTATCCTCCTTTGGGCCCTCTTTTCCCTTCAACTATACCGCAGCTTTCAAGATCACAGAAAATCCTTTCAAGATACTTTCTTGATATGGAATACTTTTCAGAGAGCTGCCTGATAGAGATCACCTTATCCACACTATCAAACTCACTCAAAGAAAGCAAAGCATATTTTGTTTTTGTAGTTACCTTCATAATTCCTACCTTTATAGTAGGTATTATACCACACTTTTTTTCTTTTTCAACCTTTTTATTTTATTTTTCCATAGTTTGCTTTGTAGTTGTGGGTAATTCCTTTTTTTTTAATGAGTTATACAAATTGACTTTTTTGAGAAATTGTGGTTATATCTTTTTTATGCAATCTCCAAAGGAGGTCGTCAGATGAAAAAATTTTCTACATTTTTCTTAATCATCATTTTTATAGTGCTTTCGGGATTTTCTTTTGAGAAAAAAGAGGAAACATTAGTTTGGGGTGGAGATGCAATAATTAGTTATAATACAGGTTTTGCGAAAAATGTAATGAAAAGCAGAGGAGGAGTTTCTTTATTTAATCTGGAGCTTGCTGAGAATGATTCTCCAGGAGCTGGTTTTAGCGACAAAGGGCCAAGTTCTGATGTAATTTGGGGGAAAAACAGAGGAAGGAAAATCATTTTTTTAAAGGATCCGAGAACAAAAAGAGCGTGGCTCGTGACTTTTTTTGTCCATAGGGGTAAATATCCTTTAAAATTTAATATAAATGGTCATAAGGGGGAATTTAAACTATGGGATCTCAGTAAAAATCGTGAGGCATACAGGTGGGTTGAATTTCCAGCTCAATGGTTAAGAAAAGGGAAAAACATAATAGAGGTCTACTGCCCTGAAGCAAAGAGTAGAGATGAAGGCTGGGAGCTTTATGTTTCCCGTGCTGATGAATTTGCAAAAGGAGGAGGATTTCCTCTTAAAAATTCTAATAATTTATTGAGAAAAGTTGTTAAATCAAGTTATGCGGGAGAGTTGGGATATACTGACCTATATTTACCGGGAGACTATTCCTTAAAATCTTTTGATGGGGGTAAAACATGGAAAAAATATTCTCTGGGCAGTGATAAAAAAACAAGAGGAGAGTATTCTTTAAGAATAAGCCTTGAAAGATATAGAAAAAGAGGATCACTTATAACACCTGTTATAGATACATGGAGAGGTTCTTTAAAAAAACCTGTTGTTCCGATGGGAGAAGTTGAAAGAATTGAAGTGACTGCACTTTCTGAAATCCCACCTGATACGGGAGTAAAGTATTATTTGAGAAAAGGTTCGGATATGAGTCCCTATGGAAAAAATTGGAGTGATTATAAATTAATTGGTTCCGGCAGAACTTTAAAATATACAATAAAAAGAGATCCTTTTTTAAGAAGATATATACAGATTAAAGCAGAGCTTTATACGAAAAATCCTCTGAATACTCCTGTTATAAAGAGTATAAAGGTAAAAATTAAACTTAAAAGAAATAGTCCGTGGCATAAAAATATATATGTCGTAAAATACTGGAATCCTACAATAAAGTATTCTTCAATAAATTGGGAATGGGAAAAATGGGGAAGACCTGAGTTTAAGAAATTGCTTGAAAGAGAAAGTATCAGAGATTTGATAGAAGGTTCAAAAACAGAATTTGAGGCACAGTTAAGGGTCCTGGACTATGTTACAAAAAGATGGTACCACACAGACCCCAATCCTGCATATCCAAACTATGATGCTCTTTCTATCCTAAAGAGAATGGATAATTTCGGAGGTGGTGGTTTTTGTCTGACATTTAATAATACTGTTGCTGGAATTTTAACTGCCTTGGGTTGGGAGGCAAGGCATGTAAATATTGTAGCACATGAGGTCTTAGAGGTGTGGAATAATGATTATGGTAAATGGATTTTTCTTGATGCAGATAATAGTGGTGGAAATTATATGAATGTTTATGCCTATGATGCTAAAACAGGGGAGCCTCTTAATTTATATGAGATGCACAAAATATATTTAAAAACTTATTTCCCCAACAGACCCATCGATTGGATGAATGATTTGATTGTATCGACGGTTAAGCTTCCTAAAAATCCTCCTGTTTTACCAGGATATTTTAATAGAGTTAAAAAAATAAGAGTAAAAGGTTTTGAACAGGCTGCATTCATTAGAATGATTCCGAGAAATAACTGGTTTGAAAAACCATATCCAAAGCCACTTTCTCATGGGGATTACTGGTGGCCCTGGAATGGTTATATAAACTGGTATGATGAAAAAACTCCTCCTAAAAAACAGTACAGTCATTTCACGGATAGACCGCAGGATATGTGGCCTGATTTGAATTTGGTTCATATAGATGTTACATCGGGTTTTGGAAATGACAGGCTTTTTTTGAGGTTTGAGACCTTTACTCCCAGTTTCAGTCATTTTGAGATAAATGTTAATAAGAGTGGTTGGAGAAAAATCGGTGGAGATCGCTATAGCTGGATCCTTGTCCCCGGTAAAAACAGGTTTGAAGTCAGAGCAGTTAACAAATGGGGAGTTAAAGGGAAACCTTCGTTTATTGTGGTGAATCTGGGAGCTACTCCCTTTTAATAATAAAATGTTTTTATAAGATATTAAATTGAGGAGGTAAATATGAATAAAAGAATTTTCCTCTTGTCTTTTATTATTTTCTTTTTGGTTTTCTTTTCTTTTTCATCACAGGTAAAAGCAGATGAGATTTCAATTGAAAAAGCTGCCTTTGATATTCCTCGTCCTGCTGTTCCTCATTATAATTTTAGAGTTAAATTTAAAATATTAAAACCGCTTCCATTAAGGGTTAAATCTGTCTCTGTAAATGGTAATAAGGTGTATCATTTTGAACTTATGGACCTTTCCTGGGGGCTTGATCTTAATAAACCTGTTAACCTTAAGTGGCCTCTTTTTGCTGTTAAAAATATAGGTGATTATAAATTTAAATCTCCATGTTTGATAGGTAAATTTGACTGGGAAAAAGGTAAATCGTATAAAATCAGGATAGATTATTCAATTGGAAATAAGGGTAAAATAAAAACTTTATACTATACGGCAAAGGCACCTATGAAAGATGGTTTCTGGAATAGAAACTGGAAAGATTATAAGGGAGTTGTGGTATCAGAGGAATGGGGTTTTGAAAGAAAGAATGAACCAGTTGAGATTCCTCTTGCTTTTTACCCGGACGAGGTAACAAATATAGAGAATGAGATAAGGGTTGTTGAAATAGGAGAGAATGGTGTTTCAAGAGTCCTACCCTCTCAGGTTTACAAAGTTAAGAAGTTTCTGAAAAAAGATTTGCAAAAAAAGTATGATAAAAAGGGGAATCGTCTTCCTGATTATTGGGTACCAACAGTTTTTGCCAAAGTAGTGACTCTGGTTAGCGTGAAGCCCCATGCAAGCAAAGTATTGTTGGTCTACTATGGGAATCCCGGGGCAAAAAGGTTGGAAGTAAATAAAGATTTGAAAGTTTCCGGAAAAGGTCTGGCTCTTACAATTAAAAATAGATATTTTACTGTGGAATTACATCCCCAATCTGGGGCTATCAATAAAATTACTTTAAACAAAAAATCCAATTTTACTCTTCTTCATGGATTGGAAACAAATGGAGCTGTTCACTGGAATCCAGGTGCATACTCTCCACCAAGACCCTGGGTTCATGTATCGGATTGGAATCCTCCTAAAATTGTGAACATGGTTAAAGGGGATACAATGTTTGCAATTCATAGAAGAGATAATATGATTTATATGCCAGAGATAATGGTTAGCATAACTTATAAATTTTTCTCAAATACTCCTTACTTTTATATGACTTCATACACGGAAATTTTAAAGGATGTTGCACTTCAGGCTTTGAGAAACGGAGAAATAGTATTTGCCCATAAATTAATTGACAAAGCTGCCTGGAAGGATGGAGCTTCAGGGAAAATAACGGTGCTTGATTTAAAGTCTGTTCCTATTTTGACAGAAGTTCTTTTTCCCTTGAATGCCGAATGGGTATGTTTTTTTAATAGCAAGGAAAAAATAGGTTTTGGAGGAATCCCGGTTGAAAATTCAAGTGCTTCTCATAATCTTGAGCCCATGAAATATAACTATTCTTATTATATTACAAGAGGACCCTGGGTATATTGGACAAGGATGCTTGTAACCCCCTATTTAACTCATAATATGCAGCAGATTATTCCTGTTTCCAAAGGAAATTCATACTGGGAAAAGTGGGCATGGGTACCCTTTGAAGTAAAGAATTATAATTTCAACTTATTAAATGAAATTCAGAAAAGAGTTACCCATCCATTAAATGTGGAGGTTATAGATTTCAAGCAAAAGAGATCAAAAATACCACCTGAGATCTATACGGATCCAACAAAAACCGGATGGGAGCATCTGAAGAAAGAAGATTAAGAGGGTAAATAATGATAAAGATCCCTGCTAAAAAGCTATTTGATGGAAATGATATTCCCGCTCTTGGTATTGGGACATGGACAGTAGGAGGAAGATTTTTTCATGAGATTACAAATGATGATGAAAAAGATATAGATATAATAAAAACAGCCATTAAGGAAGGGATTACTCATATAGATACAGCGGAAATGTATTCTGCAGGACATGCTGAGATTCTTGTAGGTAAGGCTATAAAAGAGTTTGATAGAAAAAAATTGTTTATAACAACAAAATTATGGCCTCTCCATGCAAAATACAATGAAGTTAAATATGCAGCTAAGAGAAGTATGGAAAGAATGCAGATTGATTATATAGACCTTTATCTAATACATGTTCCGAACTATGATGTTCCTTTAAAAGAAACAATGAGAGCAATGAATGATCTTGTAGATGAGGGTATTGTCAGATATATTGGAGTTAGCAATTTTTCTCTGGAACTTATGAAAGAAGCCCAATCCTATTCAAAACATAAGATTGTGACTAATCAGGTGTTGTACAATCTTCTTGATAGGGAGGCTGATGAAAATGGACTTCTTAAATATTGTCAGGAGAATGATATAATTTTGACAGCTTATCAACCTGTTAAAAGAGGGGAGTTAACAGTAAAAGGCAAATATCCTATTCTGGACCAAATAGCTGAAAAGTATGGGAAAACTCCTGCTCAAATAGCTATTAATTGGTTAATCTCAAAGAAAAATGTAATAACCATACCAAAAACTTCTAAAAAAGAGCATTTGTATGAAAATTTAGGTTCGGTTGGATGGAGTTTAACTGAGGAAGACATAGAGATCCTGGATAAAACATTTTTTGAGTATTATAAAAAAGGAAATATTCAAACCTGAAAAAACAATTTTTATTAAAGAAAATTCTATTTATGGAGGGAAAATGAAAAATGTATTGGTATTTTTATTGATATTGTTTTTTGTTTTAGGTGTTTCCTACTCAAAAGAAAAAGACATTAATTTGAATAAAACAATAGCATTGAATTTATCAAAATTACCTTTAAAATGTATTCATAAAGAGTTTCCGAATAAGCCCTCCCATGTGATGAATGGTCCCTATGATGTTCTTTCTCCAAAACAAATGCATCCGACATTTTACGGTTGTTTTGATTGGCACTCCTCTGTTCACGGGCACTGGATGCTTGTAAAACTGCTAAAACTTTTTCCAGAGCTTGAAAACAGAAAAGAGATAATTGATTCTTTAAATATCAGTTTTACAGAGTCAAATATTAAAAAAGAAGTGGGATATCTTAATCAAAAAAACAGAAAATCATTTGAAAGAATGTATGGCTGGGCATGGCTTTTAAAACTTGCGGAGGAATTGCACACTTGGGAATCAACTTTGGGGAAGAAATGGGCAAATATTTTAAAACCTCTTGAAAAAAAGATAGTTGAAAGATATTTGAACTTTTTGCCGAAACTTACATATCCCATAAGAACAGGAGTTCATCCCAATACAGCATTTGCCCTTGCTTTCGGGCTTGATTATGCAAGAGCCGTAAAGAATAAAAAACTTGAAAATCTGATAATAAAAAAAGCTAAAGCTTTTTATCTTGAAGACAAAAATTGTCCGGCAAACTGGGAGCCGGGTGGAGAGGATTTCTTTTCCCCCTGTTTAATGGAAGCTGATCTTATGAGAAGGGTATTAAAAAAGGATAATTATTTGAAGTGGTTTAAGGTTTTTCTCCCTGATTTGAAAAATTCAAACCTTGTTAAACCGGCTCATGTTGAGGATAGAAGTGATCCCAAGATAGTTCATCTTGATGGTTTGAATTTGAGCAGGGCTTGGTGTTTTATAGGGATAAAAAAGGCTTTACCCGAAAATTCTAAACTTATCCCTGTTTTAAACAGGGCAATAAAAGAGCATCTTAATTCCTCTTTACCAAATATTACAAGCGGACACTATGGAGGAGAGCACTGGCTTGCCTCCTTTGCAATTTATGCACTATCTATTAAATAAAGAATTAGAGAACCTTTGTTTTATTAGCTAAAGTGGGAGTTGACAAAAGATAATAATATGTTTAAAATACCAAATATATTTTTAAATTTTGGAGGTTTTTGATGAAAAAAAGTTCAATAGTAGCAGGAGTTATAATTCTTTTTCTTTTGGTAAGCGGGGTGCTTCTTGCCAGTGAGCCTACTCAGTACCTTAAGTTTTTTGAGGCAAGTGCGAATTATACCAAAGCAATCAGAGAAAAAAAGTCTCCTCAGGAAATTTTAACTTTAAAAAAGAAAATGCTTGCTGAGGCAGAAAAATACATTAAAAAATATGAAGATAAAGTTCCTAAAAATACAGTGGCCGTTTTGGGTTCTCTTGTTCTTGCCTATTATCAGGATAAGAATATTAATAAGGTAATATATTATGGAGAAAAATTAGCAAAAAAATCCGGTTTGAACGATATGCAAAAGGCAAGTTTGTTTTTGTATATGGCTGATTCCTATATTTCTTCAAATAAAGATTTAAACAGAGGTCTTGAATATGCGGACGGAGTGGTTCTTCTTGCAAAAAATAATATTGCCACATCAACAGGAGCTCTTAAAAGAAAATGGCAGATACTTTTAAGTCAGGCACTTTATATGAAAGCGAATGTTGCCTATATTCAAAAAGATTATGTTAAAGCATTGAAGTTTTATGAAGAAGCATATAACTATTACCCATCAACAAGGACTTTAAAGAAAATCAGAGATATTGGGAAACTTTTTTATGTTAAAAAAGACTACAAAAATGCAATTAAGACTTTTGAATTTGCATATGAGAAGATGAAAGCCAGACATTCGAAGAGAGTTGATGAGTGTTTAAAACTTATGGCAAAAACCTATGCTAAGTTGGGACAGAGCGGGAAAGCACTTTCTACATATTTAAAACTTTACAGTATGAGAAAGAATGCTGAAATTGCTTATAAAATCGGTGTTGAATACAATAAAAAATTCAAAGCGAGCGGTGGTAAAGACAAAAGTTTCCTTGAAAAAGCAAAACAGTATTGGGCTGAAGCTGTTGTTTTAAAGAGCCCTAAAATTTATGCTGCTCAGGCAGAGAAAGTCCTTAAAAATTATATGATAAACATGGAAAAAGCCTCTCTTCAGGATTATGAGGATCTCTTAAAAGTTGCGAAAAAGAGGCTTGGCCTTTTAAAACCATAATAGATGTCTCTCTCAAGAGAAGAGGCAAAAGAAAAGATAGAAAAGTTAAAAAAAGAAATCAGATTTCATGAATATAAATACTATGTAGAAAATGCTCCTGTAATTTCCGATTTTGAATTTGACAAACTTTTAAAAGAATTAGAAAGGTTAGAATCCATTTATCCGGAGTTTATTACTCCTGACTCTCCGACCCAGAGAATTGGAGAACAACCTATCGAAGGTTTTGAATCGGTTGAGCATAAAAATCCGATGCTATCCCTTCAAAATGCTTATTCTTTTGAGGAATTATTTGACTTTGATGCAAAGGTTAAGAAAAATACGGGGATATCTTCTGTTGAATATGTTACGGAGCTTAAGATAGATGGGTTGAGCATAGCATTAATATATGAGAACGGAATTCTCTCCAGAGGGATAACAAGGGGAGATGGGAAAAGAGGAGATGATGTAACCCATAATGTTAAAACCATAAGAAGCATTCCTTTAAGAATAGATGATATGAGAAGAGTGGAGGTAAGAGGAGAGGTCTTTCTTTCAAAGGAGGCTTTTGAAAAAATAAACAGAGAAAAGGAATTGAAGGGTGAGCCGCTTTTTGCAAATCCTCGAAATGCGGCTGCCGGCACAATGAGACTTCTTGATCCCAAAGAGGTTGCCAGAAGAGGTCTTGATATTTTTGTTTATTATATTTTTATAAATGACACCGAACCTTTTGATACTCACTATGAAAACTTAAAGTTTTTGAAAGCTCTGGGGTTTAAAGTAAATCCTAATTCAAGGCTTAATAAAAATATCAATGAGGTAATTAACTTTTGCAAAGAATGGGAACCAAAGAGAGAAGAGCTTGATTATGATGTTGATGGGATCGTTGTAAAAGTCAATGACATAAATTTGCAAAAAAAATTGGGAGCAACATCAAAATTTCCTAAATGGGCAATAGCTTATAAATTTCCCCCGAAACAGGTAAGGACCAGGATAAAGGATATTATAGTTCAGGTAGGAAGAACAGGGGCAATTACACCGGTTGCAGTTCTTGAACCTGTTGAGGTTGCAGGTTCAACTGTTTCAAGGGCAACTTTACACAATGAGGATGAAATACGAAGAAAGGATATAAGAATTGGTGATTGGGTGTGGCTTGTAAAGAGCGGAGATGTAATTCCCAAAATAACAGGGGTTATTAAGGAAAGAAGAACCGGAGATGAAAAAGAGTTCAAGATGCCTGAATATTGCCCCTCCTGCGGAGCCAAACTTTATAAACCTGAGGGAGAGGCTATCTGGCGATGCCCAAATGTTTCTTGCCCTGCAAAGCTAAAAGGCTCAATTCTTCACTTTGTCTCAAGGGATGCTATGAATATTGAGGGGATGGGAGAATCACTTGTACAACAGCTTCTGGATAAAAAGATGTTAAAAGATATCGCTGATATTTATTATCTTGATCCTGAAAAGATTGAAAAGCTTGAAAGAATGGGTAAAAAGAGCACTGAAAATCTTATGAGGGAGATTGAAAATAGTAAGAAAAACGAACTATATAGATTAATTTATGGATTAGGTATAAGATTAGTAGGAGAATATACTGCAAAGCTTTTGGCTTCTCATTTTAAAAGCCTTGATTCTCTTATGAAAGTGGGAAAAGAGGAATTGACAGAAATAAATGAAATTGGAGATAAAGTGGCTGAAAGCATAGTGGTATTTTTTAAAGAGGAAAGAAATTTAAAGGTAATTGATAAGCTGAGAAAAGCAGGTTTAAACTTTTATCAGGAAGAAGTTCAGACTTCCTCGGATAAGCTTCAAAATCTTCAATTTGTTTTTACAGGAGAGCTTAATAAATATTCAAGGTCTGAGGCTAAAAAAATTGTTGAATCAATGGGAGGGAGAGTAAGCTCATCCGTAAGTAAAAAAACCGATTATGTTGTAGTAGGTAAAAATCCGGGAAGTAAATTTGAAAAAGCTAAAAGTTTAGGTGTAAAGATTATTGATGAAAAAGAGTTTTTAAAATTAATAGGGGAGGAAAAATGATTTCAGAAGAGAAGAGAGCGGAGAAAGAGTTCGATAATTGGGCGGAGGAGGGAAAAGCAGAGGGGATGGCTAAAGGCCATTCACCTGTCGCAAAGATTGTAATAGATAAACTTTCTGTTTTTAAAAATAAAAAAGTCCTTGATCTTTCCTGCGGGAATGCATGGGCTTTAAATTATTTTTTTGAGAAGGGAATCTCCTTGGGGATTGCTTCTGATATTTCGGAAAAAATGCTAAAAAAGGCAATTCGAAATCTTGCCGGGATTAAAAAACCTTGGCTTGCTGTTAAAAATAGTGTGAATTTTTTACCATTTAAAGATGAATCCTTTGATATTGTTTTTAATATGGAAGCCTTTTACTATTATGAGAAACCTGAAATTGTAATTAGAGAAATATACAGAGTTTTAAAAAAGGGAGGAATTTTCCTCCTTCTTGTTGATCTTTTTAAAGAAAACAGAGTTTCTATGAAATGGCTTGAGAGGATGGATGTTTTTATGAATCCTATGAGTAAGGATGAGTATAAGGAGTTTCTTAAAAAAAATGATTTTGCAATAATGGATTTCGGGCAGGCAGTGAGCCCTAAAATAAAAAGCAGGGAGGAGTTTAAACCTTCTGAAAGTGTTAAAACATATGAGGAATACCTCGAGCTAAAGAAAGCGGGAACCCTTTATTTTATAGCAGTAAAATAAACCATTTATTGATTAGATTAGAAAAACAGAGAACTTATGATATCATTCAATGTGAAAAAAGCAGGGCTTTACATACATTATCCATTCTGTAGAAAAATTTGTCCGTACTGTCATTTTATAAAGACCATTAAAAATGAAGAGCTTGAAGAAATTTATTTGAAAAATATCAAAAAAGAATTGGAGCTTTTAAAACCTCTCAATCTTACTTTTGACACTCTCTATTTCGGCGGAGGTACTCCTTCTCTGTTAAAGGAAAATATTTGTCCTCTAATGGATACAGTATTTGAACTTTTAAAAACAGATTTTAAAGAGATAAGCATAGAAGTTAATCCTGAAGATATTGATGAAGAATTTGTAAAAATCTTGAAAAATAATGGTATCACAAGGGTTAGTGTTGGAATTCAGCAGCTAAGTGAAAGGATGTTAAAGATTTTAGGGAGGGTTCATACTCTTGATGATATTAAGAGAGGAATTGAAATTTTAAGGAATAATGATTTTGTATTAAATTATGATTTTATAATCGGGGTTCCCGAAGAGGGAGAAAAGGATATTGATAAAATCCTGAAATTCTTGGATAAAAATCTTCCTGATAGCTTGTCTGTTTATCTTCTTGAAGGAGTAAAGGGAAAGTACTGGAGTTCTTTTAAGAGTCTTTCCGATGAAGAAAAGGTAAAGCATTTTAACAGATTGGAAAATTATCTTGAGGAAAAAGATATAAAAAGGTATGAAATCTCAAATTTTGCAAGAGCAGGAAAAGAATCAATTCATAATCTCAAATACTGGAATTATGAAAACTTCATTGGAGTGGGACCTTCCGCAGCATCACTTTTGAATGGTGAAAGATGGGAAAAAAGAGCCTCACTTTACTCCTGGGCTGAGTTTATAGAAAAAGGAAGATTGCCATTTAAGGAAAAAATCAAACTCTCCTCCGAAGAAAAAGCAAAGGAAGCAATAATGATGGGGCTGAGAAAGATCGAAGGGATAAAAAGAAATGAGTTTAAAAGAAAATACGGAAAATTTCCGGAAGAATTT
>JALXDT010000254.1 GCA_027070475.1 Candidatus Aminicenantota bacterium
GAATAAGGTTATGATTAAATCTTTTTAATATAGTTTTATAAGTTTTAATAAATGGTAAGTTTGTTCAGCTGCCATAAAATTGAAAGAAATTATCATAAGGAGGCAAGAATGAAAAATGATGAAAAGGTATTGGGGGGAAAAAATAAAATTATATTTTTCTTTATTTTCCTCTTTTCTTTTGTGGTGTTTAATATTTTTGCCTATGAACAGGATGCGGATAAAATAGCCCGTGCTCTGGCAGAAAGATTAACTGTAAAGTATTATGAAATAATGATTTTAAATCATTCTGAGATTTCTATGCAAATAGATATAAGAAAAGGGGAAGCATATATCTATTCAATGGGGCATGAGCTTTTTAGAATGAAAGCAAAATATGTTGATTTTTCAAATTCAAAAATTTCCATTGCTAAGAATTGGATTGAACTTAAAGGAAATGGTTGGGATAGAATATTCCTTGATGTTGCAAAAAAGATATTATTTTTCAGGCATCTTAATGAAAGAGGCAAATGGGTTTCCAAAATTTTTGCTAAAGTTTCAATAAGCTCTTCCAAAAATTCTAATATTATAGACTTGAGAATAGTTAAGCATAAACCAATAAGAATAGATCTTTTTACGAAATATAAACAGGCATGGGTATATTTTGATAACTTTGAGATGTTCATTATGCATGCAAAAAAGATTAAGATTCAGGGTTCTTCTTCAATAGTAAGGCTTAAATATATGAATAAATACAGAGACGGAGTTTATATTAACTTTAGTAGAAAAATTTTGTATTTTCGTAGTGGCATAAAGGGAATTTTTGCAAAAATAAAATATAAACGGTCAAGCGCATTCGTGGGAGATAGAAAACATGAGAGACTCTACCGTATCTTCATTAAAAAAAATGCTGATCTTTCCATGAAAATAGATATGAGAAAAGGGGGAGCATATATCTATTCAATGGGACATGAGCTTTTTAGAATGAAAGCAAAATATGTTGATTTTTCAAATTCAAAGATTTCCATTGCTAAGAATTGGATTGAACTTAAAGGAAATGGTCGTGTTGAAATGTATCTTGATATTATGAAAAAAGTTCTTTTTTTTGAAGATAAATTCAAACAGGAAAAGTGTAGAAGAAGGGTTTTTGGCCATGTAATGATAAAAACCTCTGATAATTCTCAGATAATAAATCTTAAAATAATGGCTCGCGGAATTATCAGAATAGATCTGCTCCCAGCTTATAAAAAAGCGATTGTTTATTTTGATAATAAAGAGCTTTTTATTATGCATGTAAAGAAGATAAAAATAAAAGGCTCCTCATTGCCTATATTCCAGTTAAAATATATGAACAGATATAAAGATGGAGTTTATTTTAATTCAGAGAGAAGGATTTTATATTTCAGAAGTAAAAGGAAAGGAGTTTTTGCTTATGTTGATTATGATATATTGACTTGGTAAGTAAAATTTAAACTTTAAAAAATCTTTGGAGGAAATAACTTTAATATAACCTTTCCTATAACAAGTTTTCTGTTAACAAGCCACCCTTCTCTGCTGTCTTCGGAGTTTTGATAATTATCTCCGACAACAAAGAGAAAATCCTTGGGGATTTTATAGAAATTCTTCTTATTGTTGATTTCTTTGATTATTCTTATATATCTTTTATCTTTAGAATAACCTACATACATTCCCTCTTCTCCCAGCACCCTTTTTACCAGTTTTTTCCTGCTTTTCTTTTTTGCACTGAAAAACACAATTATATCCTCGATTTTCACATTTTTTGTTTTTCTTACAAGAATATAATCTCCGTCTTTCAGAGTAGGGGACATGGAAAATCCTGAAACTTTGAAGATTAAAAAATTATCCAGCAAAATTAGGATAAGAACAATACCAACTATGATGAATATAATACTTTTATTTATCCTCAATTTTTTCTATGATTATCTCTCTCTTATCCTCTTCCAATACTTTTATTTCAATAAAAAAAGCAGGAAGATCAAAGATATCCTCTTTTAAGCGATCTCCCCATTCAAGTATAATAAGCCCTTTACCCACAAAATCTGAAATCATCTCCTCTGCTTCTTCAGGAGAGAGCCTATAAAGGTCAAGATGAAATATAGGGATTTTCCCCTCATATACATTCATTAAAGTAAAGGTGGGGGAGTTTACCTCATTTTTGTCTATTCCGAAATAGGAGGCTATACCCTTTATGAAAACAGTTTTACCTGCTCCAAGCTCACCTTTTAAATATATAAGCTCATTGCCTTTTAATCCTCGGGCAAATTCTTTTGCGATTTTTAAAGTATCTTCCGATGAAGAACTTTTATATTTCTTCCTCATTTTCTCTCAAATATTTAAAGGCTTTCGGCATATACTCTATTATATCCGTGGCTATTAAGGATTCTTCACTCTTCTCAATTGCCGCAAGATCCGCTGCAAGGGAGTGAATGAACACTGAAAAGAGAACAGCTTCTTGAAAATTTGATTGAGATAACTTTTGAGCTAAAACTCCTCCCAATATTCCGGATAATACATCTCCGCTTCCGCCTGTTGCCATACCTGGATTACCGGCAGGATTTATATAGGAGTTTTTCCCTCCGAATGAAATTAATGTCTTATAACCTTTTAAAACAAGGTTTAAACCGGTTTCCTTTGCAAATTTTATCCCTTCGATCCATCTATTTTTGCTTAAACTTTCTTTTTTTATTCCTGAGATTCTCTCAAACTCTCCGGGATGAGGGGTAAAAACTATATTTTCTCTGCTAAATCTTTTAACATCTTTTTTCAAATTATTTAATCCGTCAGCATCAATTATTATTGGTATTTGAACCTTTTTCAGAATTTTCTCAATAAAAGATTTTAACCCTTTGCTAACTCCCATCCCCGGACCGATCACAAGAGAGGTTTTATCATCTAAAAAATTAATGAATTTATCCGCATCCTTTCCTGAGATGAGACCATTGTTTTCATCAAGTTTGAAAAACATAGCCTCAGGAATACTGTTTGCCACTCGCTCAATGACAGAGGAGATTGATGCTACGGTAACAAGGCCTGCTCCTGCCCTTAAAGCTGCCTTTGCGGCCATTACAACAGCCCCGCTCTTATCTCTGCTTCCTCCCAAGATAACCGTGTGCCCATAGGTGCCTTTATGAGAATTATTATCCCTTTCATATGGAAAAGATGGAAAATCATCAGGGGATAGGATTCTGTATAAGGCTTTCTCTTCTATTATCTCAGGAGGAATCCCTATATCTCCTATGACTGTGTGTCCGCAATACTCTTCCGAAGGAGGAAGAATATGAGCAGGTTTAAAGCTTGCCATACTCACAGTTAAATCTGCCAAAATATGTTCTCCTTCAGGATAAGGTTCATCACCATTTATGCCTGAGGGGATATCAATTGAAACAATGACTTTTGCCCTTTTGTTTATATCATCTATGATTTTTCTGTAAAATCCTTCCACCTTTCCTTTAAAACCTGTCCCGAAAATCGCATCCACCACAATCTCCGAAATGTCAAGAAGGTCGGAAAGTTTTTCCCAATTTTTTTCTGTTGTTGCCGTATAAATTTCAATATCATAGTTTTTTAAAATTTTGAAATTTATTTTGGGATCTCCTTTGAGCTTTGATGGTGAGGTTAGCAGAATAAGAAAAACAATGGCACCTCTGTTGTGAAGATGCCTTGCCACAACAATACCATCCCCTCCATTGTTCCCCTTTCCCGAAACAACTGTGATAACTTTCCCTTCAACGCTGCCAAACCTGCTTTCTACGGCATCAACAACAGATCTGCCTGCATTTTCCATTAAAAGTTCACTGGGAAATTTATAATCATTCATAGCAATACTATCAACAGCCCTTGAATCTTTTACCGATAAAACATACATCAGATACCTCCTTTTTTATCTTAGAAGATTATAAATTATTGCAGAGAGCTTTTCAACTTTGCTATTCTTTCTCTTATTTGTTAACTGATAAAAAAATTGACCGTGTGGGCAATTCACCATATTAACATTGAGCCCCTTATAAGCTTCGAGCATTGAGCCTTGAGCTGAATTTTGAATATTATCGGTTCCTTGCCATTTGTAAATTCTCTTTAAATAAAAACTTTTAAATATAATTAACCGTAGGGGCAATTCATGAATTGCCCCTACAGACTACTATCCGATTCACGATTTCCGATTTACGATTCACAATTTCTCTCTTAAAATATTCCCCCAAAGTTTAAGTTCATTTCTTCTCTCCTTCCAATCCTTAATGTATTCTGATAAAAAGTTTTTGAATTCCTTTCCATGATTATGATATTTAAGATGTGCAAGCTCATGGAATACAATATATTCTATTAATCTATACGGGAAAAATTTTAAATATCTGTTTATTGTGATTTTACCCTTTAATGAGCAGCTTCCCCATCTTGAGCGCATGTATTTGAATTTAATATCAGAATATTTTACTCCCATCCTTTTGCTACCTTCTGATAGCAAATAAAGGACAATAGCCTCAAATTCCGAATCATCTCTTTCATAAAGCTTCAGTTTATCCTTTTGCAACTGAAAGTTTTTGTATTCTCTCTCTCTATTTTTTATCCATCTTTTATGCTTTTGAATTATTTCCCTTATTTTTTCTTTATTGTATTTTATAGGTACGCTTAAAAAGAATTTTCCATTTTTAAAGGATAGTTTATAATATCTGGATTTTTTATATATTATCGTAAATTCTCTGTTTTCAAATTGAAATTGATCTTCCATCTACAAGCTCTTTTATATTTTGTAAATATTCTTTGAATATTTTTATAACCTCATCCTTTGTCAGAACAGTTCCATCGCTCGGGCTTGCAATAATTCTATAATTAAAAAAGGGTGAATTTCCTTTATACCACTCGGAAACATTCATATTCATCTTTTCTCTCTTCTCCTTTTCATATCTATTAAGCATATCCCCAAGACCTTTAAGGTAGGTTCCAGAAGACGGAGAAGTCGCAATTATAAAATTTCCGGGATAAAGAGAGCTTATTAATAGAGAAAAGCCCTTTTTGGAAGGTGAATTTGTAAAATCCCTTTTAATCCAATCCTTTAAAAGATAGGAAGAGGGATTTATTATAAAAAAATAGTCAACCTCTTTTAATTCTTTGCCATTGTTTGATAAAAGTTTTATTTTCCCTTTTGCGGCTCTATTGACATCAATTAAATAGTTTTTATAATCCTCATAAATATCCTTTCTTGCCATTTCATACTCACGGTAACCTGAAAGGGATTTCATTGCTGTAAAAATATCTTCACCTTTATTGACTATTTCCTCTAATTTTTCAAGAAGTTCAAATCCAATTTTAATTCTTTTTTGTCCGATATAATCCACTTTTGTTTGGGCGTGATTATTTCCCCTACTATAATTTATTTTATGAAATAGAGAGTATAAGACTGCAAATGGCGTATCTTCAAGAGGGATAGAAATAGGAAGATTAGAGGAGTCAACAACTTTTGCATATTCAGCTATTTTTTTCATTGAATTTGTTATTTTCTCTCTATCAACAACCTTTTCAACAAGATATGCTGAAGAGACAGCATCAAAATCCGGGTATCTATGTGTTATAACCTTTATTTCCTTTTCTCCTTTTAAATGGTTTAAAATTAACTCAGGATGTTTTATCACTAAGGATGCAGCACATTCATTCTCAGCATCAGGCTGGTGGTGATCTAAAATTCCCTCCTCAAGTTTTTTGCCTACATCCACAATAATGGTGTTTTCCTCAGGGAAAAGCTCTTTTCCATAATCCACAAATTCAATTTTTTTAATAGGCATTGATTATTTTATAGTAAAAATTAAAGTTATGCAACATACACTTGAGGAAAAAATCTTATCACATGAATAAGCTTAATCAGATATAATGATTAAAGGATGATTTTCGATATTTCATATAATATCTCAATCTTTTATCAGAAGCTTTTTATTAATTGATTTTGATGTAATTTTGTTATATATATATTATTGATGAGAAAGGTAAACTTTATATTAAAGGCCTTGGATTTTTCGGCTTTCAAGCATCGATATCAGAGAAGAAAAGGAGATAAAAACCTACCTTATATTAATCATCCGATAAAAGTAGCTTATATTGTTTCAGAGATTGGAAAAGTGGAGGACCCTATTATTATTGCTTCTGCTGTATTACATGATGTTGTAGAGGATACTGAAACAAGTTTTGATGAATTAAGGAAAGAGTTTGGAGATAGAGTGGCATCAATAGTGATGGAAGATACTGATAATAAAAGCCTTGAAAAGAGTGAAAGAAAAAGATTGCAGATAGAGAATGCAAAAGATTTATCCTATGAAGCAACAATAGTTAGGATAGCAGACAAGATTGCCAATATTATGGATATAGTAAATTCACCTCCTAATACCTGGGCGCACAAAAGAAAAAACGATTATCTTGAATGGGCGGAGAGTGTTGTAAGTAAATGTAAGGATTATGATGATTCTGTAAAAAGTTTAAAAAAATATTTTTTTATGAAATTAAAATATGTAAGGAAAATATTAAATGAGCATAACTAAATAGAACTTATTTCGTATTCATAAAATAAGGAGGTTTTTATGAAAATTTCAATATCAAAAACATTGATTTTACTTGTTTTTATTCTAACAGCTTTTTTTCTTTATCCCTGTACTTCAATACTTGTTACAAAGGGTGCTTCAAAAGATGGATCTACAATGATTTCTTATTCCTGTGATGGAGAAATGCATCCCCATCTTAGTATGATCCCTGCTGCAGATCATAAAAAAGGAGAGACTGTTTTAATAAGAAATTGGTATGGAAAATCTGCAAAAATACCTCAGGTATCACATACTTATAAGGTATTAGGACTTATGAATGAGCATCAGGTTGCTATTGGAGAGACAACATTCGGAGGAAGGAGAGAACTTTTAAATAAAGATGGATTATTTAATTATTTTACTTTAATGAAAATAGCTCTACAAAGAGCGAAAACAGCAAAAGAAGCTATTAAAGTTATGACCTCTCTTGTGGAAAAGTATGGTTATGGAAGCACCGGAGAATCCTTCTCTATTGCAGACAAGAATGAAGTATGGCTCCTTGAAATGATAGGAACAGGGAAAGGAGGAAAAGGTGCTGTTTGGGTAGCGGTAAAGATACCTGATGGTTATATTTCAGCTCATGCTAATTTATCAAGGATTGGAGTCTTTAGTAAGTATAAAACAGAGGTAATTCATTCAAAAAATGTAATCTCTTTTGCAATTAAGAAAGGCTATTATAATCCAAAAACAGACGGACCTTTTAATTTTTCAAAGGTTTATGATCCTCCCACCGAAGAGGATGTAAAATATTCATTGAGAAGGGTTTGGAGTATATTCAGACGCTCTGCTCCATCTCTAAATCTGTCTCCGGACTATAGTTCTTTCGTAAAGGGAGCAAAACCTTATCCTCTCTATATAAAACCGGATAAAAAGTTGTGTGTTCGAGATGTTATAGCTCTTCACAGAGATCATTATGAAGGGACTCCGTTTGACATGACCAAGGATTTAACGGCAGGGCCTTTTGGAGCTCCTGATAGATGGAGGCCTATAAGCTGGAAAGTAAATGGTAAACTGTACTCATGGGAAAGGCCCATTGCAACTCAACAGGCATGTTTTGTGTTTGTATCACAATCAAGGGAATATATGCCGGATGAAATAGGTGGTGTTTACTGGTTTGGACTTGATAATCCATATACTAACTTTTTTGCTCCATTCTATATTTCAATTACAGAGTTACCGAAAAGTTATACAGTTGGAAAACTGCAACGATTTTCAAGAGATTCTGCATGGTGGGCTTTTAATTTTGTAGCCAATTATGCAAATTTGAGATGGTCTTATATGATTAAAGATATTCAAAAAGTCCAGAAAGAAATAGAGGACACAGAATTTTCTCTTCAACCTTACATAGAAAAGACTGCTTTTGAGCTATACAAAGCGGGAAAGAAGGATTTGATGAAAAAGTATTTAACTAATTATTGTGTTCAGAATGCAGAGTTGGGCATAAGAAAATGGTGGGATTTAGCTGATATGTTGGTTACAAAATATAATGATGGCTATATTCAGGATGAAAAGGGGAGACCTCATGCTGTAGGGTATCCTGAGAGTTGGTTAAAGGAAGAGGTGAAAAAACATCCTGAAAAGTTCAAATTAAAAGATGAAAAAAGAGGAAAGGGAGAATTGTAATTTATTAAAGATATATCTTCCACTTTTTTTATCTAAATTATTTTAAATTTTGTCTTATTTGTGGTATAAAATAGAAATATTTGATAATTGGAAGGTTTAAATGAATTCTATTTTACCACAATTAAAAATCAGGGAGAAAATAGCGACAATCCCTATTGTTCAGGGAGGGATGAGCGTTGGTATATCTCTTTCAGGTTTATCCTCTGCTGTTGCGAATGAAGGAGGTATAGGAGTTATTGGTGCTGCCGGAATAGGCATGATGGAGCCTGATTTTGGAAAAAATTACAGTGAAGCCAATGACAGAGCTTTAAGAAAAGAGATAAGGAAAGCAAAAGAAAAGACTGAGGGGTTAATAGGGGTTAATATTCTTATGGCCTTAACGGATTACAATAGGCTTATAAAAGTAAGTGTGGAAGAAAAAGCAGATTTTGTTTTTCTTGGAGCAGGTCTTCCATTGAGAATGCCAAAAGAGTTGATTGAGAGTGGTTTTACAAAGACAATACCTATAGTGTCTTCGGGAAGAGCGGTGAAGGTTATTTTCAGACACTGGGAGAGAAATTATGGTAGAATTCCTGATGCTGTTGTCCTGGAAGGTCCTCTTGCAGGAGGGCATTTAGGTTTTAAAATTGAACAGATAGATGATCCTGCTTATTCTCTGGAGAATCTTTTACCTGAAGTAATTGAGAATGTAAAAGTTTTTGAGGATAAATATAGTGTTAAGATTCCTGTAATTGTCGCAGGTGGGATTTACTCAGGAGAGGATATTTACAGGTTTTTAAAGATGGGAGCTGATGGAGTTCAAATGGCAACGAGATTTGTAGCAACCTATGAATGCGATGCTTCAGAGGCTTTTAAGTTAGCCTATGTGAAAGCTAAAAAAGATGATATTATAATAATAAAGAGCCCTGTGGGACTTCCGGGGAGAGCTATTAAGAATGAATTTTTGGAAGCTGTTGAAAGAGGAATGAAGACTCCTTTTTCATGCCCCTGGCAATGCTTGCAGCACTGTGATTATAAAACTTCACCATACTGTATTTCCCTTGCTCTTACAAATGCAAAAAAGGGTAAATTTAAGTATGGATTTGCCTTTGCCGGAGCGAATGCTTATAGAGTTGATAAAATAGTAAGTGTAAAAGAGCTAATTAATGAACTTATAGTCGAATATAAAGCAGCGATTGAAAAAGAGAATAAAACAACATAAAATATCTCACCATCCCATTATTTAAAGGAGGAAGAATGGAAAGAAAATTAACTCAGGAGCAGTCAAAGGTTGAAGTGACAGGATTTGAAGCTAAGTACTATGACATTTTGATGAATGTTATTACATTTGGAACATATCCCTTTTTTATCAGGAAAGCTATAAAAAGTATAAGTTTGAAAGAGGGAGAATCAGTTCTTGATTTTGGAGCCGGAACCGGTAGGAACGATTGCTTAATGCTAAAATATATCGGAGAAAAGGGGAAAATCACAGGTCTTGAAATAGGTAAAGAGATGTCAGAAAAATTCAAAAAAAAATGTGATTATCCTAATGTTAAGCTTTTAAACAAGAGGATAGATGAGCCGATAGGTATTGAAAGTGAATATGATACTGTATTTATTTCTTTTGTGCTACACGGGTTTATTCAGGAAAAGAGAGAGATAATAATTGATAATGCTTATAAAGCACTAAAAGATAATGGGAAATTTGCCATTTTAGATTACAATGAGTTTGATCCTGATAAAGCTTTCTTTATTGCAAAGTATGCCATAAAAAAGGTGGAGTGTCCCCTTGCCGAGGATTTCATAAGAAGAAATTGGAAATCAATTTTAAAAGAAAAGGGATTCAGAAGTTTTAAAGAATTCTATTTTTATAAAAAATATGTGAGGCTTTTAATTGCATATAAGTGATTTTTTAGAGATTTTTAAGAACAATTCACCTCTCTTAAATACTGTATATGCCACACTTTTTACATGGTTTATGACTGCGGCAGGAGCTTCTCTTGTTTTTTTTGTCAAAAAAGCAAATAAGAAACTTCTGGAGACAATGTTGGGGTTTGCTGCGGGAGTTATGATTGCCGCAAGTTTCTGGTCCTTGCTTTCTCCCTCTATTGAAATGTCAAAAAACTTGCCTCTCCCCAAATGGTTCCCTCCTGCTTTGGGTTTTTTGTTAGGAGGATTGTTTTTAAGATTGATGGATGCAATAATTCCCCATCAGCACTTTGGAGCAACGGAAAAAGAGATTGAAGGAATTCCGACAAATTTTAAAACCAATACTTTACTTCTTTTAGCTGTTACACTTCACAATATTCCCGAGGGGCTTGCCGTGGGAGTTGCTTTCGGAGCTTTAGTCAAAAACAATTCAATGGCAGCACTGAGCGCAGCACTCTCCCTTGCAATAGGGATAGGAATCCAGAATTTTCCCGAAGGAACTGTTATTTCCTTACCTTTAAGAACTGGAGGAATGTCAAAATTCAAAAGCTTTTTCTACGGGCAATTATCTGGGGCAGTAGAACCTCTGGCTGCTATCGCAGGTGTTCTATTTGTTACAACTTTTCAGAAGATACTTCCTTTTGCTCTAAGTTTTGCAGCAGGGGCAATGATCTATGTTGTTGTAGAAGAGGTGATCCCTGAATCTCAGCAGGGAGACAATACTGATCTTGCCACGATGAGTTTAATGCTTGGGTTTGTTATTATGATGATTCTTGATGTGGCATTCAGTTAAAAATTATTCTGTTCTTACTTCAACCTTTTTCACATAGGGTTTCGCAATTTCTGCAAACTCAAGTAAAATATCTTTAGGATACGGAGAAATTTCCATAAAAGAGGGATCTATTGTTTTAACAGGTCTAAACTCCTGTAAGGCATACATTTCAGCCCCCTCTATCATTTTTACCATAGGAATAATATCATCCTCTTCCACAATTTTAGGAGCGACAGTTGTTCTGAACTCATACTCTTTAGCTTTCTTCATAATCAATGAAATGGATTTTTCTATCTTGAAAAGATCAATTTCAATTCCGCAGGCATAACTGTATTTTTCAGGAGATGATTTTATATCCATTGCCACAAAGTCAACCATACCTGAATCCAAGATTTCCTCCAACTTTTCGGGGAAATAACCATTTGTATCAAGTTTAACTTCATAGCCCAACTCTTTGATTTTTTTTATAAAATCAAGTGTATCATTGTATAAAAGAGGTTCTCCCCCTGTAATCTCCACACCATCTATAAATCCCTTTCTCTTTTTTATCTTATCAAGTATTTCCTCTTCTGTTAAAGTGGGAAGTTCTTTATAATAAAGGACAAGGTCAGCATTATGGCAGAAAGGACATCTGAAATTGCACCCACCTGTGAATACGATTGAAGATATCCTTCCCGGAAAATCTATTAAACTTGTTCCTAAAAATCCTTTTATTAACATATGTAAAAAGCCCGGAAAAGAGAGAGCGGGAAAAGGAAAACCTTTTCCCGCAGACTAAAGTTTTATAGAGTCTAATTAAATTTCTATTCTTTTTTTGGTAGGGTGTTTTGGGTCTATTATTGCTCTATGTTTAAACTCTTCGGCTTTACCCTTGTTCCAATTTTGAACAGGTCTGTAATATCCTACCACCCTTGAATAAATTTCAGTAGGAACTACTTTTACCTTAATTTTTTTCTTTGAGGCTGTTTTAACCTCTTTTCTCTCTTCAATTCTTTCCATTTTATTCCTCCTAATTAAATTTTAATTCAATTTTAGGTTTAAAGTTATCTTTTTATCCTCTTCAGAATCTTTTTTATCTTCCTCTTCATCCACAATTATGTAAGAGCCTTCGGGAAGATTCTTTAACTCTTCCTCCGTGAGTTCAACTTCGACTCCAAACTTTTCTATATCTTCTCTACTCTTTACATTGGGGTCATAATAGTGTTTTCCGGGAATATATCCTGATACAGGAGAAATTGAGAATGTAGGAGTAAAAGAAAAGTATGGTAATCTGTACTTAGTCGTGATTCTTTTAGTAAGCTCTCTTACCACTCTCCAGTCTTTTATGTTTTCTCCGAAAAAGAGATGAACAACTGTTCCCCCTGTGAATTTAATCTGGAGATCATCCTGATGCTCAAGGATCTCAAAAGCATCATCGTATGCATCGACCGGAGGATGAACTGAGTTTGTATAATACGGTTCGTTTGTACCTGCTGTGATTATGTCAGGATATTTCTCTTTATCCAATTTTGCAAGTCTGTAAGTTGTACTTTCGGCAGGAGTTGCCTCAAGATTATACATATTTCCTGTCATCTCCTGAATTGTTTGAATTTTTTCCCTCATGTAGTCCAATACTTTTATTGAAAAAGCTTTTGCTTCCGGATCCGTAATAGGTTTATCCATAAAATTAAGCATCGCTTCATTCATTCCAACCAAACCAATGGTTGAGAAATGGAAGTTCCAGTATTTACCATGGGTTTTCTTTATTTCTCTCAGGTAAAACTTTGTGTAGGGATAAAGACCTGCCTCTGTAAATCTTTCAACATTCTTTCTTTTAATTTCAAGGGATTCCACGGCAAGCTCCATCATCCTTTCAAGCATATTGAAAAACTCTGTTTCATTGTTAGCAAGATAACCTATTCTCGGGAGGTTGATTGTTACGACTCCTATTGAGCCTGTGAGAGGGTTTGCTCCAAAAAGGCCACCTCCTCTCTTCCATAGCTCTCTGTTATCGAGTCTTAACCTGCAACACATTGATCTTGCATCTTCAGGATTCATATCAGAGTTCACAAAGTTTGCAAAATACGGGATTCCATACTTTGCTGTCATTTCCCAGAGAGGTTTTAAGTTATCATTTTCCCAATCAAAATCTCGGGAAATATTATACGTAGGTATAGGAAAGGTAAAAATTCTTCCTTTTGCATCTCCTTCCATCATTATTTCTGCAAAAGCTGCATTTATCATATCCATCTCTTTTTGAAATTCTCCGTAAGTTTCAGGCATCTCTTTCCCTCCGACAACAGCAGCCTTATCCTTCAATGTTGAAGGAGGAACAAGATCCATTGTGATATTGGTAAAAGGAGTCTGAAAACCTGCTCTTGTAGGAACATTCACATTGAAAACAAATTCCTGTATTGCCTGCTTTACATCTTTGTAGGAAAGTCCATCGTATCTTATAAAAGGAGCAAGAAGGGTATCAAAGTTTGAAAAAGCCTGAGCTCCCGCGGCTTCTCCCTGTAATGTATAGAAAAAGTTAACTATCTGTCCAAGGGCAGTTCTGAAATGTTTTGCAGGTTTTGACTCAACCTTACCCCTTGCACCTGTAAATCCTACCTTTAACAAATCTTCAAGGTCCCAACCAACACAATATGGGCCTAAAATTCCAAGGTCATGAATATGAAAATCTCCCTCTTGATGAGCCATCCTAACCTCTAAAGGATAGAGTTTTCTTAGCCAGTATTTTGCCACCAAAGTTGATGAGATGTGAAGATTTAGGCCTTGAAGAGAATAAGACATATTGGAGTTTTCCTTAACTCTCCAATCTCTCATACTTAGATATTCATCAATGACTTTGATCCCATCCAAAAAGTTTTGTCTTATATCTCTTAGCTCTGATCTTTTCTCTCTGTAGAGAATGTAGGCTTTTGCAACTGAAGCTTCATTCTTTTCTATTAATACGCTTTCAACAATATCCTGAATCTCTTCAACATTCGGAACTATTCCATAGTTGAAAAATCTCTCTTCAAGTCTTCTTACAACCTCCTTTGAAATATAGAGGACTACATTTTCGTCCTTTTTCCCTACCGCCCTGAATGCTTTATAAAGAGCATTAAAAATCTTTGTTTCATCAAATGCCGCATAGCGACCATCTCTCTTTTGAATCATTCTTTCATTAAAATCCATTTTTATCCTCCTTGAAGATAATAATATAAAAAAAAAATTAACAAATGTCAAGAGGAAAAATACAATATTTTGTATTTTTTTTTAAAAGGCCACTATATATAGTATGGTAAAGCAGATAAAAAAATTACTATTATGTTAAAAGAGAGAAAAAATTATCTTTTCTTATAAAAAGGCGGGAGCCCCCTGTTTCCAGGGGGCCGTTTGAAGTGGGCTATTTATTTGATCAAGGGGGGTAAGGGGTCAAGTTTCGGTTGAAGAAACCGCCCTGGTTTCCTCAACTCTAGTTTTTTTATCTTTCTTACTAATTTCTTTTTTATCCTCTTTCTTCTTTTCAGATGCCTCTTTGTAATCCTTTTTAGAATAGTCTGTTACATACCATCCGGAGCCTTTGAATTTGAATGCGGGTGCA
>JALXDT010000255.1 GCA_027070475.1 Candidatus Aminicenantota bacterium
GCCTGATATAATTTATTTTATTCCCATAATCCTTATGAATATAAAAAAGATAAAAAAAGTGGAAAATTTTGATAAAGTTTGTGATTCTTTATTATTTTTATGAAAAAAGTGAAAACTTACATTTTATATTTATATACTTAGATTCAAGTCTCTGACTCTGATTTCTTTTTGATTTTAATCCAGAAGTAAAGGCCTCCGAAAAAGCCTATAAGAGAGATTAATTGAGGAACAGAAAGGGAGGAAAAGGGTCTGTCTATTCCTCCGAAAACATATCCTCTGTCAGGGTCTCCTCTAAAAAATTCAAGAAAAAATCTAATTACTGCATAATTCATCACATAGAGGATAAACACTGTACCATCATACTTTTTCTTTCTGTAAAAAATAAACAAAACAATAAAGTTCAAAAAATTTAGAATAGATTCCATAAGCTGGGTGGGATATATTCTTGTGTAAAGAGGAACACCTGTGTTTTGGTGGGCAATCGGATTTTTAAACATAACTCCCAAAAAAGAATCTGTGGGTCTTCCGTAGCAGCATCCTGCTGAAAAACAGCCCAATCTTCCGAATCCATGCCCAAGGGCTATATAGGGGGCAACGATATCTGATAATTTCAGAAGAGGAAGTTTCTTTTTTCGGGCATATATTATTACAAAGGGTAATCCGAAAACAATCCCTCCGTAAAATGTGCCTCCTGATCTTAAAATATCAGAAAAAAATGTAGGGGATTTTAACATTTGAGGATTTGTAATTATGAGAAGAAGTTTTGCCCCAACAATCCCAACAATAACAGTCCAAAAAATCAGATCTGAAAATTTATCCGTATCAATTCCCTCTTTTTTTGCTGTCCAGAGTGAAAGAAAAATACCGGTACCAATTCCGAGGGCAAACATAAAACCATAGGTATAAATTGTAATTCCAAATATTTTAATTAATATCGGATGCATCCTTCCTCCAAAAAAGCTCTATGATTATTAAAGCAATAACTCCAACAGTTATAAATGAGTCTGCAAAATTAAACACAGGATAACTCCATCTTTTATAGTAAACTTCTATAAAATCCACCACCTTTCCTCTTACAATTCTATCAAATATATTTCCCAGAGCACCGGCTATGATAAAAACCATAAAAAGTTGAGATATAAAGCGATTTTCGGACTTGAAAAAAAGATATATGAGGATAAGCAGCGCTGAGATTGAAATAATTGTAATAACTACGGACACAACAGGATTTTTTGATGTTGAAAGAAAACCGAAAACAACACCCTTATTGTAAGTCTTTGTAATTCTTAAAAACCCCGGAATTATATTAATCCACTGATAGAGGGCTACTTTCTTGTCAATATAGTATTTACTGACCTGATCCAGAATAAATATTAAAATACCAACCGGTAAAAAAACAGAGAGCTTTTTCATTATTTTCCGTCAAGCTCCCTTACCACAGCAGCACATCTCGGGCAAAGTTCCGGATAATCTTTATCTTCTCCTATGTGCAATGAATAATTCCAACATCTCGGACACTTTTGAGCTTCAAACTTTTCGGCAACAACCTTTGTCTCACTGCCTTTTGTCAGCTCAATATCTGAAACCACAAGAATTTCTTTTAAAAATTCCTTGTAGCCATTTATTAGCTCATAATCATCTTCTTTAACCTCCACCATAATTCTGGCTTCAAGAGAATCCTTTATTATTTTTTCAGCTCTTCTGTTCTCCAATTCTTTTAGAGCAAGCTCTCTTATTTCCATAACCCTTGCGAATTCTTCCCTTTCCCTCTCACTTAAATACTCAAAGCTCTCATCATCTATGGTTTCAAGATGTATTGATTCCTTTTTCCCTTTAAATTCAGGTAAATAGGAATATGCCTCTTCTGTAGTAAAAGGTAAAATCGGGGCCATTAAAAGAAGTGTTCCTTTTAAAATCTTAAACATAACATATTGGGCAGCTCTTCTCTTTGGATCATAGGGAGTGTTGCAGTATAAAACATCCTTTTTTATATTGAGATAAAAAGAGCTCATATCAACCACAAAAAAATTGTAAATAAGATGATAGATTTTATAGAATTGAAAGTTATCATAAGCTTTTATTATATTTCTCTTTAACTCATAATACCTTTCCAGAATATACTTATCCACTATTGATAGAGAATCCTTTCCTTCCTCTTTATCAGGATTATAATCATTTAAATTTCCTAACATGAATCTCCATGTGTTTCTGATTTTTTTGTAAGCTTCTGTTAAACCTGCAAGGATTTTCTTTCCGAGCCTCAAATCTTCCTGATAGTTTACCATTGCAACCCAGAGTCTTATAATCTCAGCTCCTTTGTCTTTTATAATTTCCTGAGGTTCAATAACATTTCCCATGGATTTTGACATTGCTCTACCCTTTTCATCCAAAACCCAGCCGTGGGTTATCACTGTCTTATAGGGAGATGAATTTTTTGCCGAAACTCCGACAAGCAGTGAACTCTGGAACCATCCTCTGTATTGGTCATTACCTTCTATATATATATCCGCAGGGTATTTATGGTCTTCCCTGTATTCAAGCACAGAATGGCTTGCTCCGGATTCAAACCAGACATCCAGGATATCTTCCTCTTTTTTAAGATTTTCAGAACCGCAGTGGGGACATTTGTATCCCTCAGGCAAAAATTCCTTTTCATCAAGCTCAAACCATGAGTTTGATCCCTTTTCTTTGAAAACCTCAGCTACCTTCATAACTATATTTTTGTCAATAATGGTGTTTCCACAATCCTTACAATAAAAAGCTGGAATAGGAACTCCCCAGGCTCTCTGTCTTGATATGCACCAATCAGGCCTATTCTCAACCATATTTTTTATTCTCTCTTCTCCCCATTCAGGAATCCATTTGACTTTTTTAATCTCTTCTGAAGCTTTTTCTCTTAGCTGTCCTTCATCAAGAGAGATAAACCACTGTTCGGTAGCTCTGAAGATAATAGGATTCTTACATCTCCAGCAATGGGGATAGGAATGTTCTATATCCTCCGAAAGAATAAGCTTTCCCTCTTTTTTGAGGTCTTCAACAATTAAAGGATTTGCATCAAAAACATGTATTCCTTTATACTTTTCAACACTTCCATCAAATTTCCCCTCATCATCAACAGGTGCATAGATTTCAAGATTATACTTTAAGCCTGTAAGATAATCCTCCTCTCCATGCCCGGGAGCCGTATGGACACATCCTGTTCCCTGCTCCAATGTAACATAATCAGCCAAAACAAAGACAGATTCTTTATCATCAAAAATAGGATGCTCTGCTTTCAAACCTTCAAAAACATTACCTTTCACCCTTTCAACTGTTTTGTAAGAATTCCAGCCGAATTTTTCAGTTATTACAGGAACAAGTCTTGATGCTGCTATGTAAAGTTCATTGTTGTATTCAAAAATATCGTATTCAAAATCAGGATGAAGAGCCACTGCAAGGTTTGCAGGTAAAGTCCAAGGTGTTGTTGTCCATATAATCACATAAGCTGTTTTATCTTTAAATTGAGGAAATTTTTCCCCGAAATCCTTTACTTTAAACCTTACATAAACAGAGGGGCTTTTATGGTCATGATATTCAATCTCTGCCTCCGCAAGAGCTGTTTTACACGATGCACACCAGTAAATAGGTTTTTTCTTTCTGTAAACATTACCTTTTTCAACAAAGGAGGCAAAGTATTTTATTATATAATATTCATACTCTTTATCAATAGTAAGATAGGGTTTTTCCCAATCTCCGAAAACCCCCAATCTTTTAAAATCCTCTCTCTGAATATTTATATATTTTCTTGCATACTTTTCGCACTCTTTACGAATCTCAATCTTTTTCATTCCCTTCTTTTTCTCTCCCAACTCAATATCCACCTTCTTTTCTATAGGAAGACCATGGCAATCCCATCCTGGAATATAGGGTGCTTTATAATTTCTCATACTTTTATATTTAACTATAAAATCCTTTAAAATCTTATTTAAAGCATGTCCGAGATGAATCCTTCCGTTGGCATAGGGAGGTCCATCATGCAAAATAAAAACAGGGGAGTTTTCTCTTTCCTTTAATATTTTCCTGTAAATATCAATTTCTTCCCATTTTTTCAAAAACTCAGGCTCTCTCTGATTGAGCTTGGCTTTCATGGGAAAATCTGTTTTAGGAAGATTCAAAGTCTCTACCCATTTTCTATCACCCATAATTCACCTCCAATAAGTGTCTATTGTAAACTATTATAAGTGTTTATGCAATATGAAATGAAGAAAAAGCTCTTTGATACGAAAGTCAAAAAGATTTTTAACTTATAGAATGTGAAAAATCAGGGTCATTTTTGACTCATCTCGTTTATTTTACAAAAAAAATTTTTTGAATTATAATTATTTATTGTATTTAATAC
>JALXDT010000256.1:0-789 GCA_027070475.1 Candidatus Aminicenantota bacterium
ACATAATCTCTAACAATTTCATTTACTAACCTACCCTTATTAAAGATTTGATTTTTATACAGGAATTTTGAATAATCCTTTTTTTTATATTTTTTATCTTTATTAATATTCGCTTTTACAATAATCTTATTGTCTTTCCTAAAAAATATATTTATTTCCTAAGAGTCACACCTAATGCTCCGTTTATCGCAAGATTTTTACTTAGAGAATAGTAGGAAATAAAAACTTTTCCAAAAAGAGCAAGATTATCTTTAATATAAAATCTCGCACCTAAAAATGGTGTCGCGTGAATAATGAACTTAATATTGTTTTCCGATAAAAATTCATTGTATTCCACTTTATGAAAATCAATGGCCGGACCAACATTGATTCCTGCAAAAGTATCAAGTTTCTCAATATCTAATACTTTTAAATGATAAAGAAAATCAATGGAAAATCTCATTACATTGTGAGTATGGAAATAACCTTCCGTGTCCTCAGTATAATGATAATAAAATAGAGATGCTCCCGCTTCAATATTTTCAGTGAGCATAATACCATAGGCTACACCTACTCTGATTGCATCAAATCCAAAAACCCATTGAGGGGTTACATATTTATCCCCTTTTTCATAGGAAAAACCTTTGGCTGTAGGTATTATAAAAAATAAAAAAATCAAAATGACAAATATTTTCTTTCTCATCCTTTCTTCTCCTTTTTAATTTTTTTTAAATTAATTAAAAACAGTGAAATTCCAAAAATAATAAAGATAAAGCTGTAAATTTGAGGAACGGATAAACTCAGCAGAGG
>JALXDT010000256.1:799-4377 GCA_027070475.1 Candidatus Aminicenantota bacterium
CCCTGGATCATTCCTCAAATACTCTTCTAAAAATCTAATAACCCCGTAATCAATAAAAAAGAAACCAATGATCTTTTCCGGCTTTTTATCTTTTCCAAGTAAATACATAAGAAATAAAAAATTGAGAAAATTAAAAAAACTTTCATAAAGCTGGGTAGGATGAATTTTTACTCCTGCGTAGGGATGAATCTGCTTTCCAAGATATTTGAACTTCACTCCTAAAAAAATCGATGTTGATTTCCCAAAACAACAGCCGGCTGAAAAACAACCCAATTTACCTATTGATTGAAATAAAGCAATACCAATATATGTAATACTTAAAATTTTTAAGTAATCTTTTTTGAATATCCTCTTTGAATAAAAAAAAAAAAACAGGCTCAAAAATACTATCCCCGAAAAGAAAGAGTGCTCTTTCAGAAATGGATGAATAAATAATTTCAGGTTTTTGACATAATTTACAGGGGAAATGAAAAAATGCTTAAACTGATAGTACAATCCTGATCCAAACACAAAAAAGCTCCAAGACAAAGCAATATATAGAAAAATTTCAACTTTATCGGAATACACTTTCTCAATTTTATAAAAGATAAAAGCGGAAGCCATCAAAATTCCGAGGGTGTTAAAAAACAAATAGCCTGATACTTCATACCCCCCAATTTTAAAGATTACAGGTAACATACAACACTTATTCTCTGATAGTTATAATAGATTCTCCGTTAGTTTTACTCAAATCAACAACACCTGATGAGATAATTTTGTTTGTTTTTACATCATAAGCAACCCAACTATAAACTCCCTTTTTAAAATTAAATTTCATCTCACTGTTTGCCCCCACACTTATCTCTTCTGTTTGGTCTGAAGTGAGAGAAAGTTTAATATCAGAAGGAGTGTTATTGACAATAGTCAAAGAATTACCACATCCGCAACAATCGGGATTTTTGTGATCAGAAGCTATGAAGAATACCACAGAAAAAATAAATAAAAAAGATAAAAAAAACCTCCATACTTTTTTTGTCTTAAACATTTTGCCTCCTTTTTTTATTTATTCTACTTACTTCCTTACAAACACTCGCCTATTATTTATCATCATAAAAGTACTTATTTACAATATATCCTTTTTAACCAAAATGTCAAGAAAATCACAAAAATTAAACAATTAATAAAAATACTTTTTCTTCTGGAATAGAAAATTAAATTAAAAGATTTTTATGATTACAAAAACTTACAGTTAATTTTCTTTATATTCCAGCTATTCCCAAAATCAATAACCATGAAATTGCCAATTTTTTCAATGTCTTTACAGAAAAAATTTCTATCGGAGATGATTTTTACCTTTCCTTTTCCAATTCCCCACAAAGTAATTTTAAAGCCATTCTTGTCCAGAATAAAATCATTAATTATGGGGTTTTCGGAAGAATCTCCCGGAAGTTTTTTATCCTCCACAAATGGATAAGCATATTTAGAGATTTTGTATTTCAGAGAACACTTAAAATCATCGGAATTAATTCTCTTTCCGTTTTCAAAATCTTTGCAATCTCCCGATATTTCATAATTTTCTGAAAAAATTTGCGGGGCTATCTTAATTTTGAAACCTTTAAGGTTTTTAAAATTATAAATAAAAACAATTTCATTATTATTAAAAGTATAGGAAAAATCAACAATGCCTTTGCCTACCCTTAAATTTTTCACTTTTAAAAATTGGAGGGTAAGAGGTATTTTAGGAGTAAAATTAATAAATCTTTTAATTGCATCTGGAGAAAAACCTAATATTCCTTCAACAAAAGCTGAGAGAGTCGTCCCGTATGACCACATTTGATTATTTACACTCTGATTCAATGGAATGTAAGAGTTTCCGGATAAAAGCTCCGTAGCATAGCTATAATCAAAATCCTTTATAATATTAAGATTATGAGCTAAAAGAGAGTATGCATGGTAAGGATTTCCGTATTTATAGAGAGCAAGGGATGCAAAACCCGTAAGAAATGGCCAGACCGCTCCATTGTTATAACTCAAAGGAGCATAATATTTTGATGCTGAACTTAAAAATCTAACTCCCCAATCTGTCGAAATAAAGGGAGAAGCAATCTTTTTTGAAGCCAATTCTCCCCTACCCTTTTTAACCACTGAAAACCTCATCGGAATTGAGGGCCAAACTGTTATAACATCAAGCCTTCCCCTCTTTTTAACAGCATAATCATAATAATTGTTTTTTTCATTCCAGAACATAGTTTCAAAGGAATCCTTTGCTTTTTCAAAAAAGCTTTTTGCCTTATAGTATCCCTCTTTTTCAAGAATTTCCTCAAAAATAAATTTAAGCTCATCCCACGCTTTTACGGAAAGTCCCGCAAGGAGTATATCCGTCTCTATCTTCTCTTTTCTCAGAGGCCCTGTTTCAGAAGCTCCCGTTCCTGCATACTTTGTCTCAACTATCCCATCTCCATCCTTATCGCACTTTTCAATCCATTTTTCCAGAAGTTTTATTCTATCCTTATATTTTTTCATAAGATCGAGATCACCGCTGTATCTGAGATATTCTCCCAAAAGAACCGTAAAATAGAGAGTGGTATCCCCATGAAAATATGGAAATCCATAATCCTTAAACCAGTTTACAAAACCAGCCCCTTGAGATATTTCATGGGGAATCTTTCCATCCTTTCTCTGATATTTGAATAAAAACTCTATCTCTTTTTTAACTCCTTCAAAACCACCATAATCAAGGATTGCAAGGGAATTTATAACACCATCTCCTCCGAAAAACCATGCAAAGCCCGGCCTCTCCCCTTCTCCTGAAAGCCCGTAACCTGCTATCAAACCTTCTCCTAAATAAGGATTTTTTACAAAGGCTGAATTAAGCCTAACAACAGAACTATTAATCCCAAAGTCAAGAATAGGATCCGAGCTTTTTATATGAAGATGCTCACTTTTAAATTTATTTAAAATATTAATTCTTTCCTTTATTTCCCAAGGAGTATAAAATTTACTTCTTTCAAAAGGAGTATGTGGTTTAGGAACAAAAATCGAAACATTCACTGTAATACCTATTTTGTATTCTTTTTTTATTCTATAAACCAGATCTACTATTGATCTAACATCCTCTAAACTCTCTTCTGGAAGTCCTATCATAAAATACAACTTCAACCTTCTCCATTTCTTTTCTTTTGCAACTGCAATAACTTCAAAAATTTCTTGCTCTGAAATATTCTTATTTATAATATCACGCAATCTTTGATTACCTGCCTCCGGTGCAAAAGTCAGGCCTTTTTTCCCTGTTTCAGATACTTTCGATGCTATTTCCAAACCAAATTTATCCACACGACTTGATGGTAACGATATAGCAATCTTCTTATCTCTCAAAATTGGAATAACCTTATCAAGTAATTGATCAATTTTAGAATAATCTAAGGTACTCAATGAAAGAAAAGATAATTCTTCATATCCTGTATTTTCAAGAATGGAAAGTGTAAGACTTACTATATTATTTACATCCCTCTCTCTAACAGGCCTATAAAAATACCCTGCATGACAAAATCGGCAACCTCTCATACAACCTCTCATTATCTCAATAACTGCTCTATCAT
>JALXDT010000257.1 GCA_027070475.1 Candidatus Aminicenantota bacterium
GATGGAAGAGGTGGAGAAGAGTTTTAAAAGAGAACAGGAAATTAGAAAATTCTTAGAATCAGTACTCGATAGTTCTCCCAGTGGGATATTTATTGTAGATAAAAACCTTTTAATTAGATTTAAGAATAAAGTTTTTATTGAAAAATATGAGAATAATAAAAAACTTCTTTGGAATATTTTTGAATTGCTTCCTGACAAAATTAAGGAAAAGAATGAAATAAAATTGGAAGGAAGAACATATAGTGTTTTATCGTACAATGTTGAGGATGGATTTAAGGTTATTATTATAGATGATATTACAGCTGAAATAGAATTAAAGCAGAAATTAATAATTGCTCAAAAAATGGAAAGTTTAGGTTTATTTATTGCAAGTATAGTTCATGATATAAAAAATATGGTGGGAGTGGTTTCTGGTTATCTGGAAATCTTAGAAGAAAATAAAACATCAGAAACAGAGGCATATATAAATAATATGAAATCAGCATTAAAGGAAACTCAAACACTCATTCGTAATTTTCTGAAATTTTCATATTCCAAAACAGAGGAAAGGGAGATCTATCTTATTGATGAGATAATTTTGGAAACACTTGAATTAATTGCCTCAAAATTAGTTAAGATCTCTTTAAAGGAGGATATAAGAGTTAAAAGTGCATACTGTAAATGCAATAAGGAAAATGTTGTTCAGGTTCTTGTAAATATATTTTTAAATGCTGTTGAAGCTACAAAAAACGAAGAAGAGAGAGAAATTCATTATAAGGTTGAGGAAATCTTATTTAGAGAGGATTCTCCGGTGATTAAAAAAGGAAAATATATTAAAATTACGATAGGAGATAATGGGCCTGGAATTCCGGAGAAGATAAAGGAGAGAATATTTGAACCTTTCTTTACAACAAAAGAGGGAGGTACGGGTTTAGGGCTTTTTTCAAGTTATTTGTTGATTCAAAAAGAGGGTGGATTTTTGGAAGTAAAATCTGAGGAAGGAAAAGGTTCTGAGTTTATAATTTATATTCCTAAAATAGAATGAAAAAGATTAAAATTATTATATTAATTTTAATTGGTTTTATTTTTCTTTTATGGGTTAGTTGTAAGAAAAAAGAAAAAATTTTAAAGGTTGCTTTTCCAAATACCTTTTTTATCTATGATCCTCACCAAACAAGCTGGGCTACAGATTGTAAGATTAATTCGAATATATTTGAACCATTGGTAAAAGTGAATCAAAATCTTATGATAAGGCCATTTCTTGCTGAAAGATGGTACAATGTTTCTCCTCTGGAATGGATCTTTGATATTAGAAAGGGAGTTAAATTTTTTAATGGGAAGGAACTTACAGCTGAAATCGTTAAAAGGAATTTTGAAAGGATAGCAACAAAGGAACTCTATTCACCATACCGTCAAATATCGACTAAAATTAAAAGTATTAAAGTTTTAGGGAAGTATAAGATTTTGTTAAAATTAAAAAAAGAGTGTGATGATTTTTTGCTACTTTTATCGGATATTAAAATTATTTATTTACAAAATAATCTGTTTACAAGTATAAAGTACAAAAAAAAGAAGTTTTTTGGAACAGGGCCTTACCACTTCTCTTCTATAGAAGGGAATAAGGTTATTTTACAAAGTTTTAATTCTTATTGGAGAGGGACACCAAAATACGAAAAAATCATTTTTTATTTTAATGTAAAGGATGAAATAGAAAAATATGATATCTCAGAGGTCTTTACTGTTCCCCAAAAAGTGAATAAAGATTATGAATTAATTACCAAAGCTTCGAACTATATCTATTTTTTAATCCTTAATATCCAAAAAGAACCCTTTGATGATATAAAGATAAGAGAATTTATTTCTAAACAAATACCGTACGGTAAAATCCTGGAATCACTTAAAATTACAAATTCTTTTAGAATAAAGCAACTGATTCCAAATTGGTTAAGATATTCTTTAAAAGAAGTAAAAGAAAATAGAAAAAAAATAGCCTGTAGAAAAGTTAAAACACCTTTAGTTTTTACTTATAGAAAAACGAATAAGATAAGTGAAATTGCAGCAAAACATATTTATCGGTCTTTAAAAAAATGCTTTTACAATTTAAGATTAGAGGGAGTGGATGATAAGGAGTGGAGAAAGAGGCTTTTTTACACCAGAAGTATTGATTTAACACTATTTGGCTATTCAAGTGATACGGGAGGAGTTGATGATATTTTGGTGAAATTTTTTCATACACCTGTTGAATTAAAAGGGCTTTTGAATTTTTTTGAATATAGCAATAGAGAGCTTGATGATTTAATAAATAAAGCCGAAGAAACAAAGGATAAAAGAATTAAAGAAAAACTTTTCAGAGAAGCTCACAAAATTGCTTTGGAAAGTAATGTTTTTATTCCTCTTTTTATTGTTCCGGAATTCTATATTGTAAAAAAGAAATTATTGGTTAAAAAGGATTTGGATCTTAGGGATATATTTGATTTTCTTAAATAGGAAAATTTTCAGAATAGAAAATATATCCATTTTATGCTAAAGTATACAGGATGAAAGAAGAGAATTTGAAAAAGAGTGTGCTTATAAAGGCTATTTTAGAAATTGTTGGTGAAAGCAAGAAAGGGATAAAATATTCCTCTATATCTAAAAAATTGAGAGAAAAAAAAGTTCCATTCCATACTAAAATTTTAAAGGATGTTTTAAAGGGATTAGTACATGAAGGATCGATATACAGAGATCAAAAAAGGTATTTTATCGGGGGTAAATCAAAAAATATTTTGAGAGGGGAGTACTCTGCCGCAAGAGGTGGTTTTGGTTTTGTTATCCCAGAGGATGGTTCACGGGATGTTTTTATCCCTCCGGGTAAATCTAAATCTGCAATGGGTGGCGATTTAGTGGATGTTATTTTTTATGAAAGAGAAAATGGTAGAGAGGGTGAAATTGTTTCAATTATTGAAAGAAAGTATAAAAGAATTGTGGGGTACTTTGAACTTGAAAGATTAAGAGCTTTTCTTATACCTCTTGATCCTAAAATAGAAGATGAGATTGAAATCAAAAGCCTTTCGGGGATTTCAGTACTTCCGGGGATGTTAGTTGAAGGTGAGATAAAGGAGAAAAAAGGGGAGATATATATTGAGAGAATTTCAAGGGTTTTTGGTTTTCCTGATGATGAGGGGGTGGATATAGAGGTTATAAAAGCTAAATACTCTTTAAAAGAAGAATTTCCTGATAAAGTGAAAAAATTTGTTGAGAATATTGATAAAAAGGTTGTTAAAGGGAGAAAGAGAGTAGATTTAAGAGAAAAAATTATCTTTACGATTGATGGTGAGGATGCAAAAGATTTTGATGATGCTGTTTCAATTGAGAAAAAAGGGGATAAATATATTCTTGGTGTACATATTGCTGATGTTTCCCACTATGTTAAAAAAAATAGCTCTCTTGATAAAGAGGCTTTTAAAAGAGGTAATTCTGTATATTTCCCTGAAAAGGTTATTCCAATGCTTCCTCACGAACTTTCTTCGGATCTTTGTTCTTTGAGGGAAGGAGTTGATAGATACACTCTATCTGTTGAAATGGAAATTAATAAAAAAGGGAATGTTTTAAACTATAAAGTTTTTCCTTCAATAATCAATAGTAAAAAAAGACTAACTTATAAAGAGGCTCAGGCTATTATAGATGAAGATATTAAACCAGAGAAAAAAGAGATTTATGAGTCTCTTATCCTGATGAAAGAGTTAGCGGAAATTTTGATAAAGAAAAGAAGAGCAAAAGGTTCTCTTGATTTTGATCTTCCTGAACCTGTTCTACTTTATAAAGAAAAAAGTTTGGTAGGAATTTCAGCAGCGATAAGGTTGTTTTCTCATAGAATAATAGAAGAATTTATGTTGATTGCAAATGAGACAATAGCTGAGTTTTTAATAAAAAATGATGTACCTGTGTTGTTCAGAATTCACGAAGAACCTGATCCTTTAAAATTAAAACAATTAAAAGAAATCCTTGATAAATTAGGATATAAATTTGATCCGGAAAAAGGAAATATCCCGAAACAGTTACAGAAAATAATAGATAAGGTGGAAGGTAAAAATGAAGAAAATTTTGTAAGCCTCCTCATCCTGAAATCCATGAAGTTAGCTAAATATACTCCCATAAACAGAGGACATTTTGGTCTCCAGAAAGAAAACTACTGCCATTTTACTTCACCTATCAGAAGATATCCTGATTTGATTATTCATAGAACAGTAAAGGAAGTCTTAAAAAATAAAGAAAAGAAGAACTTTTATTCTGTGTCGGAATTGGAGGAGATTGGAGCTCAAACATCAAAAACTGAGAGAATGGCTGATGAGGCTGAAAAAGAACTTATAAAGTGGAGAATTATAAGATTTATGAAAAAAAAAGGTAGGAGAG
>JALXDT010000258.1 GCA_027070475.1 Candidatus Aminicenantota bacterium
CCTTGTAACTATGTGGTGATAAGCAATTTTTAATTTTTCGTTTTTAATCCGACTGTAATTTACAAAAAATGAGACAATTGAAAATGACAAAAACTCAATAATCAAAAAGATTAATATAAATTTTGAAATAGCACTTTTTATACCTTTTATAAGCATCTAATTTTCCCTCTTTTTTAATTTAATATCAAAAAAGAGTGTTGTCAAGTTTTTTCTATTAAAAGCAGGGAATGAAGTAATAAATTATGAAAAACAGAGAAAAAGGGAGAATAAAAGTCTGCCGATACGATATTATTAATATTCTGAATTTATATTTATGGACAATTATCTGAAATTTATTAAATTAGAGAAAAAGTAAAAGAATCTTGAAAACTTTTCACTTTTTCTCTGTTTTGATTTTCTTGTTTCTTCTTCTATCACAAATTTTGTAATCAGGTTTTATTCCTCAGTGATACTAATGATTTTATCTTCTCTATCATCAGAACCGGCAAATAGAAAATGACTATTGCCATGAGGTCAAATAATGCGATTGAGAGAATGCAGACAATCGCCACATAGAGCCAGAATAAAAGAGTATGAAGGAGTGAGCTCATATTTATGCTCCTCTTTATTATCTATTTTTTACCATTCATAGGGGTCATCATCCAAAAGGTTATCATCTTCAAGAGGATCTTTGAACTCAAAAATCAAAGTATTCTCCAATTCTTTATTTTTCAATCTTTTTGGATTGAGCGAGGGAAGGAAAAGAAAAGAGTTTGTTGTTAAAAATCCTATGTTTGTTTTGGAACTATCTTTGATAATCGGAGGTGTTGTAGTAAATGGATTCCATGGAGAATTCAGAGAATAAGGGGAGCCATACAATCCGAACTTATTCCAGATACTGTCAGAAGAATACTCACTTCCGTACCTTCCAAAGGTATTGTAAATTGAGTTGGGATCAAATTTTGAGCAATTAATGCATCCTAAATATTTTCCCGTAACAGGGTCATAAATAGAAATCGGCTCATAACTAATCTTTATCTGCTGAACAAGATAATCATCATCAGAGATTAAAGGCTTTGCTGAAAATATAAAAATAATTAAAAGTATGAAAACAATGCTCTTTTTCATTTTCTCCTCCGTTTTTTATATTTTTCTTAGTGAGGCGGATTTAGCCTCCGCCCCACTTTCATTAATAGAATTTTCAGAATTAAAAATCATCAGAATCAAAACTATCAAGACGATCTCCGAATGTTCTGAAATATTCATCAAATTCATTATGTTTTTTCTTTTCTCTCTCATTTTCTTTGGCAAAGAACACAGCATGTATAATCTCATCATTATATGCAAGAACCGAACCAACAACCTTATCCCCTTTGTATCTATAATCATAACCAAGCCCTACACCTTCAATCCTTTTTTCTTTTGATTTTACAATTTTGTCAAAAAACCCTCTCACATCTTCTTTTGTGATTTCAGAATACTTTTCATTTTTCTTTCCAATGTCCTCCATAATATAACTCTTTAATAGCTTGTCAAAAACAACTGCAAACTTATCCGCCCTTCCTATGATATCAAAACCCATTATCTTTCCCTTTGAAGCGACAAATATACCTATCTGGCCTTCATGAAGGGTTATCTTATCATAATAATCAGAAATCTCTTTTTCCTTTGCTTTATAAACATCTTTCATTGCATCGGTAGGACTATGCTGTTTCATTTCATACATCATATTATCAACATCTTCCCAGACTCTGCTTTGACTGACTTCAAATGATTCTTTCAGATAAAGTTCTTCTATATTCTTTGCTCTCATTCTTTTAAATGAAACATTCCCGGACTCTTTAAAATCTCTGCTTTTATAAGACCATCTCCCTCTTTCAACACAGCTTACAGGTATCACAGTTTTTTTATTTGGAGGAAGTAGTATTGAAAGGTTTAAAATTCTGTTCTGCTTTGCACCTTCAAGCTCTTCTCCACCTAAAAGCAAAATAGGTAAATCAGAATTGTTTATTGCAGAAAGATTCGGAACAGAACCTGAAGATGAAACCTCTTCCACCTTCAGAACTCCTTTATTCATAGCTTCTCTCATCATCAGATACTCAATTTCATAGTTAATCTCAGAGAATAGAGGGAACACCTGAAACCCATCAAAGCTTTCCGGCTCTCCGATTTTGATTTGATTAAAATAGTCTGTGATAAATTTTTCCACAGTACACCTCCTATAAATTTTTAAATTGGGAGGGGATTATCCCTCCCCGATTAAATTTTTCAGATAATACAAAAGCCCAACACTTCAAACAGCCCCGTGAAAACTCCATTTTAATTTTTTCAAACATCATAAATAAAAAACACCCCCGAAAATATTTTTACCCGGTTTGAAATTTCACTGAGTATTATAGTTTTTACTTTTAAACACTTAATAGTAAAACTAAAAATTAGCTGCTCATAAGAGCGTTTTCCGTTCGCCGTAATACCTCCATAGAATCTTTGCCCCCATTATACTCCCTGATGTGTATCAAATAGTGATACACATTTCTTTTTTTTACATTTTTTTCGACCGCGGTTTTTATTTCCTTTCCCCTCATCAAAATCTGACCAGAATATAGGTATTTTTTTAAAAATGTCAAGAGGGAAAATTGTATATTTGGGAAATTATAAGAAAGCTGATCTTATTATTAAAATTTATCAGTTTAAACCAACTTTTTTATACAACTTCTTTATTAATTGATTATAATGAGATTTAAAAATATAATAAAAAAAGGGGTGGATTTTAAAATCCACCCCTCTTACCTTTTATTTCTATATTTTATTCTTTCTCAAAAACTTTCTTGAACTTTTTGTAAAACTCGTGTTTTTCCTTTCTATATTCAATTGCCTGTTTGTAAAGCTCTTCTGCGATTTCAGGGAACTGTCTCTTGAGTGCTGTATATCTAACCTCATTCATAAGAAATTCCATCATATCAACCTTTGGATCCTTTGATTCATAGATAAATGGATTTTTCCCCTCTTTCTTTAATTCTGGGTTAAACCTGTAAAGAGGCCAATATCCGGACTGAACAGCTTTTTTCTCCTCTTCAACCGTAAATCTCATATCAAATCCGTGAGCTATACATGGGGAATATGCAATTATTATAGAAGGTCCTTTATATCTTTCTGCTTCAACAAAAGCTTTAACAGCCTGAGCAGGGTTTGCTCCGAGAGAAATGGATGCAACATAGATGTATCCATAACTCATACTGATTAAACCGAGATCCTTTTTCGGTGTTCTCTTACCGGAGGTTGCAAATTTTGCGGTTGCTGCATAAGGTGTTGCTTTTGAAGATTGACCACCTGTATTTGAATAAACTTCAGTATCAAGTACCAGAACATTTATATTCCTGTTAGCAGCGAGTACATGGTCCAATCCTCCGTAACCTATATCGTAAGCCCAACCATCTCCTCCTATACTCCATACAGATCTATCAACAATATAATCCTGAAGTTCTATTACCTTTCTTAAAACAGGCTCTTGCTCTTTTGTAGCTTTCTTTAACTCCTCTTTTAAAAGCTCTTTTACCTTTCTTGCTGCTTCTTGAGCTTCATTATCTGTTTCTTCCCAGAGTTCAAGGCTCTTTTTTAAAGCATCACCTAAAGCATCGCTTATTCCCATTGTTAGCAATTTTTCCATATTTGTTTTGAGCTGTTTTCTATTAGAATCAATTGCCAATCTCATACCAAATCCATATTCAGCATTATCCTCAAAAAGTGAGTTTGCCCAGGCAGGCCCCTGACCTAACTTATTGGTGGTATAAGGAATTGTCGGGAATGTTCCTCCGTATATTGAAGAACATCCGGTTGCATTGGCAATAATCATTCTTTCTCCGAAAAGCTGAGTTGCAAGTTTTATGTAAGGAGTTTCTCCGCAACCTGCACAGGCACCTGAAAACTCAAAAAGAGGTGTCTTAAACTGGGAGCCTACATAGGTGGTAAGAGAGACGCCATCAAGTATATCGGGTTGTTCTTCAAAAAATCTTTCATTATCATTTTCACCCGCTTTTCTCTCTTCTTCAATTGGGCTGAATACGAGAGCTTTTTCCTTTGTCGGACAAACCTCAACACAATCACCACAACCTGTACAGTCTTCTATATAAACCTGAACTTTATATTCAAGGTTTCTATTATTCTTTGTTCTTGATTTTATAGTCTTAAAGGTAGGAGGTGCATCCTTTAAAGCTTCAGGATCAAACTGTTTTACCCTAATTGCAGCATGGGGACAGACAAGGGCACAGAGGTTACACTGAATACAATTATCAGGAATCCATTTGGGCACCTCTGGAGCTATACCTCTCTTTTCAAGAGCAGCTGTTCCTGTAGGGACAGTACCATCAAAAGACATATGGGAAACAGG
>JALXDT010000259.1 GCA_027070475.1 Candidatus Aminicenantota bacterium
TTTTCAAGTTCTATTCCCAGGTAGTCTTTTATCTCAATATCTGGTTTAACCTCTACAATAGCAGAATATATAAAAGGCTCTCCTTTTTTCAAAGAATCCTTATCATATTCAAATGAGGGTATACTTAGAGGAAGTGTATCTATTTCTTTAATGGCCTCTGGCAAAGTATTCTTTATTATATCCTCTATTACCTCTTCTTTTATCACATCTCCAAAACGAGCTTCCAGTATCTTTATAGGAACCTTACCTGGTCTAAAACCTTTAATTTTAACTCTCTTTTTCAGTTCTGAATAGGCCTTATTCATTCTCTTTTCAAGCTCTTCAGGTTCTATCTCAACAAATAGACGCTTTTTTACAGGACTTAAATCTTCCACCCTTGTCTTCATAAGCTCCTCCTGTTTCTTTTAAAGAATAGCTTATTGGATAAGACTATATTACCTATCACAGCTATTTTTGTATTAATTGCAATTTTTCTCTTTTTTACTTTCCCTTTTGCAAATAGTATTATTTTAAAAACGGATGAGTTTGAAGATATTATAGAGAAAAGCTCAAAGGAATTGAAGGATGAAATTCAATACAGGAAAGAATTGGAAAAAGAGTTAAGAGAAACCCTGTTATTAAAAAATGCTATCCTTGAAAGTCAAAATGGAATAGTTGTTTTTGCTCTTGATAGAGAGTATAGATATCTTGATTTTACACTTTTACATAAGCAAACGATGAAAGCTATCTGGGGAGTTGATATTGAAAAGGGAAAATCCATGCTGGATTATATAAAAAATGAGGAGGACAGAAAAAAAGCAAAGAAAAATTTTGATAGAGCTTTAGCTGGAGAAAGTTTTGTTTTAATTGAGGAGTATGGTGATGAAAAACTAAAAAGAACTTTTTATGAGGATAGATATAGCCCTATTTATAATGATAATGGAGAAATAATTGGGGTTTCAGTTTTTGTCATAGATATTACAAAACAAAAGCTTATAGAGACAGCCTTAAGAGAAAGTGAAGAGTACAATAAAATTATTTTTCAGGATTCACTTATTCCTTTGGTTGTAATGAATTCTAAGACATATAGATTTACAGATTGCAATAGAGCTGCTATAGAAATATATGGTTTCAAAAGAAAAGAAGAGGTTCTTGGGAAAACCCCCGCTGATGTTTCAACACCGTATCAGTACAATGGTGAACCTTCTGAAGATTTGGCTAAAAAGTTCATTCAGCAAGCCTTAAAGGAAGGTAAGGTTTTATTTGAGTGGCGTCATAGAAGACCGGATGGAACAGTGTGGGATGCAGAAGTTCAATTAGTTAGATTTAAATACAAAGGAGAGAATTACCTACAATTTAGCCTGCTTGACATTACAGAAAGGAAAAGATTAAGGGAAAAACTTATTGAAAGTGAAGAAAAGTATCGTGTGGTATTTAGAACAATACCAGAATCAATTTCTATTAGTACCATTGATGGTGTTTTACTTGATGTTAATGATGGCTTTGTTAATATTTCTGGATACAGTAGAGAAGAGGTAGTAGGAAGAAATGTTTTTGAGTTTGGACTATGGGCAAATAAAAAGGATAGAGATGTTTTTGTAAAAAAATTAAAGAAGGATGGATTTATAGAGAATTTTGAAACTAAATTTGTTGGAAAGGATAAGAAAGTGGTTATAGGACTCGTGTCGGCTAATATAATCAGAATAGCTGGAGAGCAAAGGATATTATCTGTTATGAGGGATATTACAGAAAGAAAAAGAATAGAGGAAGAGGTCTTTAATGAAAGGGAAAAGCTTTCAGTTACTTTAAGAAGTATTGGAGATGGGGTTATAACAACAGATACAGAGGGTAAGGTCACTTTTATAAATAAAACAGCAGAAGAGCTCACAGGATGGACGCTTAGTGAAGCTAAGGGAAAACCTCTTGAAAAAGTTTTCAATATTATAAACGAAGTTACACGAGAAAGAGTGGACAATCCTGTTTCCAAAGTTTTAAAGGAAAAAAGAATAGTTGGCCTTGAAAATAGAACTGTTTTAATTTCAAAGGATGGAAGAGAGTATAATATTGCTGATAGTGCTGCTCCCATTGTGGATGTTAAAAGCAGAGTAATCGGAGTGGTTCTTGTGTTTAGAGATGTAACAGAAAAATTGAAATTAGAGCAGGAGAGACTTAAAGTTAAAAAGTTAGAGTCCATAGGAATTTTAGCTGGTGGAATTGCTCATGATTTTAATAATATATTAACGGGTATTTTTGGTAATCTGGAACTTGCAAAAATTAAATTGTCTAAAGATAATCCAGCATATGTTCATATAAAAGCTGCTAATGAATCCATTGAAAGAGCTACTGCTTTAACAAAGCAGTTGTTAACCTTTGCAAAGGGAGGCGAGCCTATAGTTGAAATTGTGGATTTAAAGAAATTATTAAAAAACACAATATCTTTTTATCTAAGTGGTAGCAATATTAAAGTATTTTATGATTTACCAGATGATCTGTGGTATGTCTTGGCTGACAGAGGGCAAATTGAACAGGTTATATCCAATCTTGTAGTAAATTCAAAACAGGCAATGCCTACGGGGGGAAGAATATTTGTTAAAGCTCAGAACATTGAAAGTATGAAAACACTGGGAATAAGGCATTTGAATGGAAAATATGTTATGTTTTCCATTAAGGATGAAGGAGGGGGAGTTTCAGAAAAGCATATAGAAAAGATTTTTGATCCATATTTCACAACAAAGCAGGAAGGTAGTGGATTAGGTTTAGCTATTGTTCATAGTATTATAAGTAAACATAATGGGTATATTGAAGTAATGTCAAAGATGGGTGAAGGAACCACATTTTATATTTATCTTCCTGCAGCAGAAAAAAACATTGAAGGTATTGAAAAAATTAGTGAGAGTAAAAGCAGACGGGTATTTTCTTCTCTTAAAGTTTTAGTTGTGGATGATGAAGATGTGGTAAGAGAAGTTGCAATTTCAATGCTTGAAAGCCTTGGATGCAAGGCTTACGGTGTTTCTGAGGGAAAAAAGGCTTTGGAAGAGTATAAGAAAACGCTTGGAACTAAAGATAAGTATGATCTTGTAATTATGGATTTAACAATACCTGGGGGAATGGGTGGTAAAGAGTTAATTGAAGAAATAAAGAAGATGGATCCGGATGTAAAAGCAATTGTTTCGAGTGGATATTCCAATGATCCTATCATGTCAAATTATAAAGAATATGGATTTTCCGGGAAACTTTTAAAACCTTTCCAAACAGAGGATCTTGAAAAAGAAATATTAAGAATCTTCGAAGAGAATGCATCTTCTTAGAATATATTATTTTCTTTTGTCGTATGAATAGTCAGCACCGAAGGATATTAGTCTTTTTACTTTTTATTTTTTGTTTTATGTTTATCGGATATTCTGAAGAATTTCCGTTTAAAAACCCAAATCTTCCTTTAAAAGAAAGAATAAATGATCTTGTTTCAAGATTAACAGTGGAGGAAAAAGCTTCATTGATGCTTTACAATAGCCCTTCTATTAAGAGATTGGGGATTTCCGCTTACAACTGGTGGAATGAAGCCCTTCACGGAGTTGCAAGGGCAGGAAGAGCTACAGTTTTCCCTCAGGCTATAGCACTTGCGGCGACCTTTGATGAAGAGCTGATTTATAAAATTGGAAGTACGATTTCAGAGGAAGCAAGAATAAAGTATTGGAAAGCAATTGAAAAAGGAAATCATCTTCAATATGCTGGTTTAACATTCTGGTCGCCCAATATAAACATATTCAGAGATCCCCGTTGGGGGAGAGGGCAAGAAACTTACGGAGAAGACCCTTTCTTAACTTCAAGAATAGGAACTGCTTTTGTTAAAGGTCTTCAGGGTAATGGTAAAAAGTATTTGAAAGTATCCGCATGTGCCAAGCATTTTGTTGTTCACAGCGGGCCGGAAGCGATTAGACACAGATTTAATGCTGAGCCAGATATAAGGGATTTTTATGAAACATATCTTTATCCATTTAAAATACTTGTCAAGGAGGCAAAGGTTTCCGGCATAATGTGTGCTTATAACAGAACATATGGAAAACCATGCTGCGGAAGTGATTTTCTCTTGAAAAAGATATTGAGAAAAAAATGGGAGTTTAATGGCTATATAACTTCCGATTGTTGGGCACTTGATGATGTCTTTAAAAGACATAAATATGTTAAAACTCCTTTAGAGGCTGCAGCTCTTGCTGTTAAGGCAGGGGTTGATGTAAACTGCGGTTATGTTTACAAATATATACCTGAAGCTGTAAGAAAAGGGTTTATAAGTGAAAAGGAGGTTGATAGAAGACTTAGAGAATTGTTAAAAATAAGATTTTTATTGGGAGAATTTGATCCTCCAGAGAAA
>JALXDT010000260.1 GCA_027070475.1 Candidatus Aminicenantota bacterium
GAATATAAGCTCTATTTATGATAAAATCCCTATATGAAAATAGTGCTATGGTTAAATTTTCTCTTTTTGCTCTCTCCTTTAAAAAACATTGATATTTACTTTAATTATGGGTGGGCAACATTTCTCGAGAATATAGGCCAACCTGAGCAGGCAAAGGTAATACTTTTAAAAGAGAAAAATAAAGATTTTTTTCACTATTTAAAATTGGGAGAACTTGAACTAACCAATTATGACAAGGCAATAGAATATTTTAAAAAAGCGGAAAAGATAAACAGTAAAAATCCAAGGTTATTAAGAGATTTAGGAAAAATATATTTTTTCAAATTTATGAAGGGGAATAAGGGAGAGGACCTCGAAAATGCGAAAAAGTATCTTTCAATGTATTTGAAAATAGATCCTGAAGATTTTTTATTGAACTATTTTTATGGAGAAACACTGAAGTACTCAGGTTTATACAGGGAAGCTATTGACTATCTTTCGAAAGCATTTTCAATAAACAAAAATATAACAGCCATCTTTGATGAGATAGCTCAACTAAAGTTGGTGGTTCAGGATTTAAATTGGCTTGAGGAAAACTACAAAAAGATAGGAAATCCTGATATAAAGGAAAAGGTTGCAAACTTTATCCTGGATAAATTACTTTCCCTAAAAAAAGAGGAAGCCTTAAAAGAATCCGATAAATATAGTGCTCTTGTTAAAAATTTTTTTAGTTTGAAAATAAAAGAGATCAAGGAAAAGTCTTTAAAACTACTTTTCAGAATAGGAGATTATGAAAAAATAATAGAACTTCTTAAAAAGGATAAAGATTTTTTTGAAAATTCCATAGCAGCAAAAAGATTTTATCTGTTTTCTCTCTTTTACAATAAAGATTTTAAAGAATTGTTAACTCTGCTTAAAAATAATTTAATAAGGGGCGAGGATCTTTCATTCACAAACTATTTACTCTCAAGATATTATTTCGCCTTGGGGTGTTATAGACCATCTTTTTACTATCTCAACAGAGGAGAACTTCCCTCTTTTATAAGTCCTAGGTTTTTAGATATTTTTTCATTTGATGTTAAGCTATCTTACTATCTAGAATCAGAGAACATAGAGAAACTTGAAACACTGTTAAGAAACATTCCAGACTTAAAAACTCTATCAGAGCCCCTTAAATTAAAGGTTTTTAAGGCCGCTCTTCTGACAGACAATAAGGATATAATTAATCTCTTAAAGGATAATTCAAAAAAAGAGAAGATAATTTACCTTATTTTTTTAAAATCCGATGTTGATAAAATAAAAAAAATAACAGGCAATGATATGAGTCTTGTAGATTTTACAATAAGATCTCTTATCGAATACAAGCAAATTGAAAAAACTAAACAATTTATTAATTTATACCCTGCCTCTTTTTTTGATAAACAGTATTATTATTTTGTCCTGGGGAGGTACTTTGAGGAAAAAAGAAAATTCAGAAGAGCTTTTAATTATTTTAAAAAATCCGCAGAGGAGAATATAGAAAGATTAAAATATCTGAACTATTATGTCTATTTTGCACTTGTTCACAATTTTAAAGTTAAGGATATAAAAGATTTGATTAAAAAATTAGAGAAAAGTAATTCTGCTGGTATTCAGGATACAGTTGGTTACTATTATTATAAAAATGAAGACTACAAAAAAGCTGAATACTATTTTAAAGAGGCTCTTTCAATCCTTTCAGAGGATGTGGAAATTAAGCTTCATCTTGCAGATTTATATTATAAGATTGAGAACTATAGAAGAGCAAAGGTTCTTTATGAGAGGGTAATAAGTAAAACATCCTGCCCTTACAAAAAGTTTGTAAGAAAGCAGGCATATGTTCTAAAAAAGCTTAAACAATTAAAAAAAGCTGTTCCTAAAATAAATTCTTTTCAAGGGCTTTATTCGGCAAAAATTTATAATAATGGAAAGATTTCTCCGTTCAGGATAAAGGTATATTACAGTGATAGAGGAGATTTCATCTTTAAGCTTTATCATTTCCCAATGACCGAGTTTGCAGAATTTTTTAAAAAAGATGAAGATAACTATGTTCTTATTAATAAAAAAAATAAAACTTTTTATATAGGCAAAGTGGATGAAATATTGAAAAAACTTATTAATTTAAAAGCATCCGAAAAAGAGCTTTTATACTATCTTGGAATCAAGTATGAGCCTTCCTTTGAGCAGAATAATAAAATAAAAGTGGATTCTTATGAAAAAGGTTTTCCCAAAAAGATTGAAATTAAGGCAGACTCTGTTTTTCTTAAATTGAAGCTCATAAAATATAAGCTAAATCTGAAAAAAGAGAATATAACTCCGGATATCAAAGATTTCAGAGAGGTTTTTAGTTTGGAGGAGTGTCTAAATGGAAAAGATTAAAGCTCTTTCGTACGGAAAATTAAATCTCTTTCTTGAAATTACGGGGAAAAGAAAGGATTCCTACCATGAGATATTCTCTTTATTTCAAACAATTTCAATAGCGGATGAAATAATTATTGAAAGAATTAAAGGTGGAGTGGATATATCATTTTCTGACAAAAGTATAAAGATTGATGAAACCAATACTGTAGTAAAGGCTATTAAAAAATTGGGAATAGACAAGGGAGTAAGGATTCATATAAAAAAGAAAATTCCTGCTGGAAGTGGTTTGGGAGGTGGAAGTTCCAATGCTGCAGCTGTCCTGCTTTTGCTTAACAAACTTTTTAATTTAAATCTTTCTTTGAAAAAACTCTGGGAAATTTCCAAAGATATAGGCTCTGATGTTCCTTTTTTTCTTTTCGGAGGAACAGCTATTGTTATGGGCAGAGGAGAGGTTGTATTTCCTGTTTCTCAGACTCCTTATAAATACTTTTTATTAAAAATTCCCAAAATTAATGTTTCAACAAAATTGGTTTACGATAACTTGACAGAATATGGAGATAAAAGTAAAATATATGCTCATTTTTTAGAAGGAAATTTTAATAGGTTTTTTAATAGATTAGAAAAGAGTGCTTTTAAATTATATTCTGAATTAGGAGAGGTAAAAAAAAGAATGCTGAAAATGAGTGATTTTGTTTTAATGAGTGGAAGCGGCGCAACTATATTCGCAGGGTTCAAAGATAAAAAGGAAATTCCTGAGGCCTATGATAAGGAATTAAAAATCTGTAGAGCAATAGATAGAGAAGAGTATTTTCTTAATTTTGGGGCGTCGCCAAGCGGTAAGGCATCAGGTTTTGGTCCTGACATTCGGGGGTTCGAATCCTCCCGCCCCAGTTTTCATAAATTAAAAGAGGTATAAAAGTGATTTTTACAAAAATTAAAATTTTTGCTGGATCTTCTAATCCCGAATTAGCTGAAAAGTTAGCAGATTATCTTGAACTTCCTCTTGGGAATCAGATTTTAAAAACATTTTCAGATGGTGAAATTAGATATCAAATGCTTGAAAATATCAGAGGTGCGGACATTTTCATATTTCAATCTCTTTCAAAAGATGTAAATTTTCATATTATGGAACTTCTGATTATGGGAGATGCAGCAAGAAGGGCTTCCGCAGGAAGAATTACCGCAGTTATTCCTTACTATGGATATGCCAGACAGGATAGAAAGGATAGACCAAGGGTACCTATTTCAAGTCGTCTTGTTGCAGATATAATAACAGCAAGCGGCTTTGACCGAGTTTTAACAATAGATTTACATGCACCTCAGATTCAGGGATTTTTTAATATTCCTCTTGATAATCTTATGGCACTTCCAATTCTAATAGAGTATTTTGAAAAGATAATGCCTGATGAGAATATTGTAGTAGTCTCTCCTGATGCTGGAGGAGTTGAAAGAGCAAGGATGTTTGCAGAAGAACTCAATGCCTACCTAGCGATTGTTGACAAACGAAGATATGAACCAAATAAAGCAGAATTAAGACATATAATCGGTAAAGTAAAAGACAAGATTGCTATAATTGTGGATGATATTGTAGATACTGCCGGAACACTAACCAATACAGTAGAAGCTCTTTTAAGGAAAGGAGCAAAGAAAGTTTATGCTGCTGCAACCCATCCAGTCTTATCAGGTCCTGCATTGGAGAGAATTAAAAAATCAGGATTGGAAAAGCTTGTTGTTACAGATACAATTCCTCTTTCAGAGGAAACTAAAAAGTGTAAAAAAATAGAGGTTTTATCAACAGCTCCCCTCCTCGGAGAGGCAATTAGGAGTATTCATGAGGAAACCTCTGTAAGCAGATTATTTTTATAAAAGGAGTAAAAAGATGGAACAATTGGAAATTAAAGCTGAATTAAGAGAAAAGAAAGGTAAAGAGTTAGCTAAAAAATTAAGAGCTCAGGGTAAACTCCC
>JALXDT010000261.1 GCA_027070475.1 Candidatus Aminicenantota bacterium
CTCAAAAGGCGCTAAATATAATTAGAGATTTTAAAAAAGCTGAAGAAAATTAAAGGAGGTTAAAATGAAATTATCAGACCTTAAAAAGATTAGAGAAAAATATTCAAAGGATATGAAATTAAGAGAGGGAAAAGCGAGAATAAAAATAGTGGTTAGTATGGGAACAAGCGGCATTGCTTCAGGTGCAAGAGAGACCTTGAAAGCTCTTCTTGATGAAATAGAAAAAAGAGGTCTTTCCGATGTTCTTGTAACTCAAAGCGGTGAAAGAGGATTATCTTCCCATGAACCTGTGATTACTGTTTTTGAGGTTGGGAAACCAACAATCGTTTACGGAGATGTTTCCGATAAAGTTGCAAGAAAGATAATCGCAGAACATATAGTAAACGGCAACCCTGTATCCGATTATATTCTTGAAGTTAAAGAGGAGGAATAAATGCCGGCAAAAAGGCTTGATGTTTTAGTATGTGGCGGAGGAGCCTGTATCTCCTCTCACAGCCATGAGATTAAGGATAAACTTATAGCTGTGTTGGAGGAGAAAGGACTCTCCGATGAGATAAATGTTGTGGAAACCGGTTGTATGGGACCCTGTGAATTGGGTCCTGTCATGGTGGTCTATCCCGATGGTTCTTTTTATATTAAATTAAAAGAAGATGATATAGAGGAGTTGGTGGAGGAACACTTTCTAAAAGGAAGGCCTGTAAAACGACTCTTATGGGAAACACCCGAAGCAAGAAAGATTGTTGAAGAAAAAAAACAGGTGCCATTTTTTGAAAAACAGAAAAAGATAGTCCTTTCAAATTGCGGAAAAATAGATCCTGAAAATATAAATGAGTATATTGCTCAGAGAGGTTATGAAGCTCTGGGCAAAGTCCTCACTGAGATGAAGCCTGAAGAGGTAATAGAAGAGATTATTGAATCAGGTCTTCGCGGAAGAGGAGGAGCAGGTTTTCCCACAGGATTAAAGTGGAAGTTCACAAGAGCCTCAAAAGGTGATGAAAAATATGTCGTCTGTAATGCCGATGAAGGCGATCCCGGTGCTTTCATGGACAGGGCAGTCCTTGAAGGTGATCCCCATGCGGTTTTGGAGGGAATGGCAATAGCAGGTTATGCCATAGGTGCAAGGATGGGATATATATATGTCAGAGCTGAATATCCTCTTGCGATACAGAGGCTTGAGATTGCCATAAAACAGGCAAAAGAATTAGGTGTTCTGGGAAAAAATATTTTTGAAACCGATTTTTCCTTTGATATAGAATTGAGAATGGGAGCAGGAGCTTTTGTGTGCGGAGAGGAAACAGCTCTTATAGCTTCAATAGAAGGTCAAAGAGGCCAACCCCGCCCAAAACCTCCCTATCCCGCACAAAAGGGTTTATGGGGAAAGCCCACTCTTATAAATAATGTTGAAACACTTGCTAATATAAGACACATTATTTTAAACGGTGCTTCCTGGTTTTCCTCGATAGGAACCGAAAAAAGCAAAGGGACAAAAGTTTTCGCTCTTTCAGGCAATGTTAGGAACACAGGGCTTGTTGAAGTTCCTATGGGAATTACACTTGGAGAGCTTGTCTATGATATTGGCGGAGGAATTCCGAATGGTAAAAAATTCAAAGCTGTTCAGACCGGAGGGCCTTCCGGAGGATGCATTCCAAGACAGTTTCTTAATTCCCCCATAGATTATGAATCATTAAAGGCTTTGGGTTCAATTATGGGATCAGGAGGTTTGATTGTTCTTGATGAAGACACCTGTATGGTAAATATGGCAAAGTTTTTTCTTGAATTTTCCATTGAAGAATCCTGCGGACAGTGTTCTCCCTGCAGAATCGGCTTGAGGCAGATGTATGAAATTCTTGACAGGATAACAAAGGGAGAGGGAAAACTTGAAGATCTTGACAGACTGGAGGAATTGGGAGAAACGATAAAAGCAACATCTTTATGCGGATTGGGACAATCCGCTCCCAACCCAGTTCTATCCACTTTAAAATACTTTAGAGATGAGTATGTCAAGCATATTGTAGATAAAGAGTGTGAAGCGGGGGTATGTGCTTCGCTTTTTTATGCTCCCTGCGAAAACAATTGTCCGGCCAATGTAGACGCAGCAAGGTATATCTCATATATGGCAGAGGGCAAATTAGAGCTTGCATACTACACCCATATGAAGAATAATCCTTTTCCTTCGGTTTGCGCCAGAGTTTGCCCTGCCTTCTGTGAAAAAAGATGTGAAAGAGGAAAATTTGATGAGCCTATTGCAATAAGGGAAGTCAAAAGACTCTTTGCAGATTGGGCTTTGAAAGAACCTCCCAAATTTGTGCCACCTGAAAATCCTAAAAAAGAGAAGGTAGCTATTATTGGGGCGGGTCCTGCAGGACTTGCGTGCGGTTTTTATCTGACAAGGCTTGGATATAAGCCGGTGGTTTTTGAGGCTCTCCCAATCCCCGGCGGAATGATGACAGTTGGAATTCCCGAGTATAGATTACCTAAAAAGGTTACATTACGAGAGATAGAAAATATTGAGAGAGCCGGGGTTGAAATAAGGTTAAATAATAGGGTTGAGTCACTTGATAAACTTAAAGAAGATGGCTTTGATGCAATTTTTATTGCAACAGGAGCTCATACTTCAAGAAGACTGAATATTCCCGGAGAGGATGCAGGGGGAGTTATAAGCGGTATTGATTTTCTTAGGAAAATAAATTTGGGTGAAGATATTAAAGTCGGGGAGAATGTAATAGTGATAGGCGGAGGTTCAACTGCCACAGATGCAGCAAGAACCGCATTAAGGTTAGGAGCCAAGAGTGTTAAAATTGTATATAGAAGAACAAAAGCTGAGATGCCAGCTCTTCCGGAAGAGATTATTGAAAGCGAGGAAGAGGGTATTGAGTTTGAATTTCTTACAAGTCCTCTTGAAATAGTAAAAGATGAGAGAGGAAAGGTGAAAGCTGTAAAATTCATTAGAACAGAATTGGGGGATTTTGACAGGAGTGGAAGAAGGAGACCAGTTCCAATTGAAGGAACAGAATTTACAATGGAGGCTGATTTTGTAATTCCATGTATAGGTCAAAAGTTAACAAAGAGCGGTTTAGAAGAGGGGCTTGAGCTTTATCCGAATGGTCATATAAAGGTAGATCCTGAAACAATGATGACATCAAAAGAGGGTATTTTTGCAGGTGGTGATGCCATTTATCCTTCTACTGTAATTGAATCAGTTGCTCAGGGGAGAAAAGCTGCTATTGCGATTGATAAATATTTTGGTTATGAAGGAAAACTTTTTGAGGATGAGAGAGGAGAATATATCCCGGATTATGATGAGGAAGCCTATCTAAAAACAATTTTAAGGAAAAAGCCTGAATACTCTGATATCAGAGAAAGAATAAAATCAATGGCACTGGAAGTAAATAAGGGAATGAGTCTCAGGGATGCAATAGAAGAGGCGAGAAGATGTCTTCACTGCGATAGAGGAAAATCCCTTTTAAAGAAAAGTGTTGAAAAAAAACATAAATCCCTTGAAGAAATGCTGTGAGGTGTAAAATGAAAGAAATATTGGAAAAATATGAAAGAAAAAGTGATAATCTTCTGGCAATACTCCATGAACTTCAGGATTCAAAGGATGAACACTATCTTTCCAGAGAGGATTTGAAAGCTGTTTCGAAATACTTGAATCTTCCCTTAAGTATGGTTCATGGAGTTGCAACCTTTTATTCAATGTATGCTTTTAAACCGAGGGGAAAATATATCATAAGAGTTTGCCAATCTCCCCCCTGTCATTTGATGGGCGCAACAACTATTTCAAAGGAGTTAATGAAAATCTTGGGGATTAAATTTGGAGAAACCACAAAAGATAAACTATTTACACTTGAAATGAGCTCATGTCTTGGAGTCTGCGGAGTTGCACCTGCAATAATGATTAACAATAAAGTGTACGGAAATCTTACTCCTGAAAAGCTAAAATCAATAATAGAGGAAAAGAGGAGGGAAAAATGAGTCTTCAAAGAATGCATATATTAATTCCTATTGATGAAGAATCTATTCAAAACGGAGCCCTTGAAGTCAAGAGAAGGCTTAACAAGGAATTGTTCAAACATAGAGTGGAGGAAGAGGTTAAAGTTCTTGAAACAGGACCTATCGGAATTTCAGGTAAGGGTGTGGTTTTAATTATTTATCCGGATAAGGTTTACTATTATAATGTTAAACCCAAGGATGTTAAATATATAGTTGAGGAACATATACTGAAAGGAAAAGTATGTACAAAGATTGAAAACAGCAAAGAGATTGAAAAAAAGAAAAATGTTGTTGATTATGAAAACATAGGTCTAACAAGAAAACAACCGAGAGTTGTTCTTGACAAATGTTGTATTGTTAATACTTTTGATCTGGAAGAGGTTATTGCAAGGGGTGGATATGCTGCCCTTGAGAAAATATTGGAGGAGAATATTTCACCTGAAGCTGTAATTGAGGAGATAAAAAAGTCGGGCTTGAGAGGAAGAGGAGGAGCAGGATTTCCCACAGGATTAAAGTGGGAATTTACAAGGAAAGCATCTGGAGATGAAAAATTTGTGATTTGTAATGCTGATGAGGGAGAGCCCGGAACATACAAGGACAGATTGATTCTTGAAGGAGACCCACATAAGCTTATAGAAGCTATGATCATAGCTGGCTATGCTGTTGGTGCTGAGAAAGGATATATCTATGTTAGAGGGGAGTATGAACTTTCAATAAAAAGATTGAATAAGGCTATAAAAGATGCAAAAGATGTAGGCTTACTTGGAGACAATATTCTTGAGACTGGACTTAACTTTGATATTGAGGTGAAAAAGGGAGCAGGAGCCTATGTGTGCGGAGAGGAGACAGCTTTAATAGAATCTCTTGAAGGGAAAAGAGGTCAACCGAGAATTAAACCTCCCTATCCTGTTACCCATGGATTATGGCAAAAGCCAACTGTTGTTAATAATGTTGAAACCCTTGCAAATGTTCCTGCGATAATTTTAAGAGGTGCCGATTGGTACAGAAGTCTTGGAACAGAAAAATCTCCCGGTACAAAGGTTTTTACTGTTTTGGGAGATGTTGAATATCCGGGCCTAATAGAGGTTGAAATGGGAACACCTTTAAGAGAGATAATTAATGCTTATGGTGGCGGTGTGAGAAATGGTAAGAAATTCAAGGCAGCCCTTGTAGGAGGTGCTGCAGGAGTTTTCCTCTCCGAAAAGCTTCTTGATGTTAAGATGGATTTTGAAAATTTAAAAGAGCACACAGCTGTTTTGGGTTCGGGAGCAATCCTTGTTATGAATGAGGATGCTTCAATAGTTGAGATGCTTTTTTCAATCCTGAAATTCTTTGCCCATGAATCCTGCGGACAGTGTTCTCCCTGTAGAATCGGGACAAGACATCTTCTTGAACTTATTTATAAGATAAAGACAGGAGAGGGAGAGCTTGAAGATTTAGACAAGATGCTCCACATAGCGGAAACCATGAGAAATCTCTCACTATGTCCATTGGGACAATCTGTTATTATGCCGGTTGCAAGTGCAATAAATAATTTTAAAGAGGATTTTATTAAAAAAATTAATAATAAAAATAATATGAAGGAGGTCTCATATGCCTGATAAAGTAAAATTATATATTGATGGAAAAGAGGTTGAAGTTCCGGCAGGAACAACAATACTTGATGCAGCCAAAAAGGTAGGAGCAACAGTACCAACCCTTTGCTATCATCCGGATTTAAAGCCTACCGGAGCCTGTGGTGTTTGTGTAGTTGAAATAGAAGGCTCACCTATTCCGAAAAGGTCATGTTGCACTCCTGTGGCTGAAGGAATGAAGGTTAGGACAAACTCTGTGAAATTAAGACAGATGAGAAAAACTGTGATAGAGATGATTTTATCAAACCATGATGTTGAATGCCCGAGCTGTGTGGCAAACGGAAAGTGTGAACTTCAAGATCTTGCAAATAATATGGGGGTTGATGTTGATGCGCTTTACAAAATACTTGACTATAAACCACTTGATGAAACAAGTGTTGCAATTATAAGGGATCCTAATAAGTGTATTGCATGCGGCAGATGTATAATAGTTTGCAGTGAAATTCAAACTGTCCACGCAATTACATTTGCGGATAGAGGTTTTGAAGTTAATGTTAACACTTTCTTTAAAGAGGGCCTTGGAAACAGTGTATGCGTTAACTGCGGACAGTGTACAGTTTTCTGCCCCACAGGAGCTTTAAAGGAGAGATCAGAGATAGATTATGTCTGGGAGGCTCTTCTTGATCCTGAGAAAATAGTTGTTGTTCAGGAAGCACCGGCTCTCAGAGTTACACTCGGAGAGGAGTTTGGAATGGAACCGGGAACAGTGACCGTTGGTAAAATGTATGCTGCCTTGAAAAGATTGGGATTTGATTATGTTTTTGATACGAATTTTTCTGCGGATCTGACAATTATGGAGGAGGGAACAGAGCTTGTTAACAGAATAAAAGAGGGAGGTCCTATCCCGCTTATCACATCCTGTTCTCCGGGTTGGATAAAATTTATGGAAACATACTTTCCCGATTTTGCAAAATACACCTCTACCTGCAAATCACCTCAACAGATGTTCGGTACTCTGGCAAAAACATATTTTGCAAAGGAGTATAACCTTGATCCTTCAAAAATCGTAAGTGTATCAATAATGCCCTGTACAGCAAAAAAGTTTGAGGCAAGAAGGCCTGAGATGAGAGATTCGGGCTATCAGGATGTTGACTATGTTTTGACCACAAGGGAATTTGTCAGAATGATAAAGGAAGCGGGGATTGACTTTAAAAATCTTCCCGAAGAAAAGGCAGATGATTTGATGGGTGCATATACGGGAGCTGCCACGATTTTCGGGGCAACCGGCGGAGTTATGGAGGCAGCGGTAAGATCTGCATACTTTCTTTTAACAGGTGAAAATCTTAAAAACCTTGACATAGAGGCTGTCAGAGGAATGAAAGGAATAAAAGAGGCTGAACTTGAAATTGCCGGAATGAATCTCAAGGTTGCTGTCGCCCACGGACTTGGAAATGCAAGAAAACTTCTTACAAAGGTTAGAAAACAAATTGAGGAGACAGGGAAGAGTGAATATGCATTTATTGAAATTATGGCTTGCCCCGGAGGATGTGTCGGTGGTGGCGGACAACCATATGGAAGTGATCTTGCAAGAAGAGCAAGAAGGGGAGAAGGCTTGTATAAAGAGGATAAAGATCTTCCGATGAGATGCTCCCATGAGAATCCGGCGGTAAAGAGAGTGTATGAAAAATTCCTCGGAGCCCCCGGTTCGGACATTGCCCATAGATTACTCCATACCTGCTATTTTGAAAGAGATATTGAGAAAGGAACCTGTGTGAAAGAATTAACTCATAAGCATTAAGATGATAGGGACTATAACCGTTGTTATGAAAGATAATAAAAAAGCAGCTAAAATAAATGAGATACTCCATAAAAATTCTGAAAATATTCTGGGACGAATGGGACTTCCTAAACCGAAAAGCACAGGTTTTATTTTGAGCTTTGTTTTCAATGGTGAAGAAAAGATTTTTGAAAATTTGTTAAGAGAAATAAAAAATATTTCTGATATAAAAATAGGTTACAGTAAAATTTAATAAAATTTATCTGAAGGAAGGGCAAAGGCCTGACCTGAGGAGGTGAAAATGAGTGATAAAAAAAGATTCGGGATTATAGGTATATTTGTCTATAATCCTGAAAACTATCAAAAAATCAATTCAACTCTTTCAAACTACTCATCTCTTATAAAGGGGAGATTGGGGCTACCTCTTGATAAGGAAAAATTAAGGATAATTTCCATCATTTTTGAGGGAACGACTGATGATTTGGGCTCTTTATCAGGAAAATTGGGTCAGATTGAGGGAGTTGAGGTTAAAACATTATTATCTAAGGAGGTGTTAAAATGAGTACAAATTTAAATTCATGGATTGCAAACAGAATTAAGGAGGAGGAGATAACAAAGTATATGGATAGTGATTCTGATTTTATCAATGATGAGGAGATCTGGGAAAAGATAGAAGCAAATAAAAACCCTGATCCAAAGAGAATAAGAGAGATCTTTGATAAAGCTCTCAGGATTGAAACTCTCACCCCAGATGAAACTGCAATGCTTATAAATCTTAAAGACCCCGAACTTTATGAAGAGATGAAAGAGGTTGCTTTGAAGATTAAATTAAAGGTTTATGATAACAGAATTGTAACCTTTGCTCCCCTTTATATGGGAGACTATTGTGTGAATAATTGCCTTTACTGTGGATTCAGATCTGAAAACAGAGTTATAAAAAGAAAGGTTTTAACCGATGAAGAGATAAGGAGGGAAACTGAGGTTTTGGCGGGAGAAATCGGCCATAAGAGACTGATTGTAGTTTACGGAGAACACCCTAAAACAGATGTTAACTATATAGAGAACAGCCTCAGGACAATTTATGATGTTAAAGTCAAGGTGAGAAACGGATACGGGCAGATTAGAAGAGCAAATGTTAATGCAGCTCCTCTTCAGATAGAAGAACTTAAAAGATTAAAAGAGGTTGGCATAGGAACCTTTCAGGTGTTTCAGGAGACATATCATCATGATACATACCGAATGGTTCATCCTGAAAACACATTAAAGGGAAACTATAAGTGGAGACTTTACTGTATGCATAGAGCTCTTGAAGCAGGAGTTGATGATGTTGGTATAGGTGCTCTGTTCGGCCTTTATGATTGGAGATTTGAGGTTATGGGACTTTTGTATCATGCAAGAGAGCTTGAAAGCAAATTCGGTATAGGTCCCCACACAGTTTCATTTCCAAGACTTGAGCCTGCTGCAAACACTCCTTATGTGGAGAAGACAAGATATGCTGTAAGTGATGAGGATTTTGAAAGAATAATCTTGGTTCTGAGACTTGCAATTCCATATACGGGTATGATTCTTACGGCAAGAGAACCAAAGGAGATAAGAGATCAGGTTATGTCTCTGGGAATAACCCAGACAGATGCTTCCACAAAGATAGGCATAGGAGCATACAGTGATAGATATACAGAGCAGGAGCTTGAAAGGCAGCAGTTTTTAATCGGAGATCCGCGCTCACTTGATGAATTAATCAGAGACCTTGCAAAGATGGGATACATAACCTCTTTCTGCACAGCAGGATACAGATGCGGAAGAACGGGAAAGTGCATAATGGACCTTTTAAGAGCAGGCACAGAGGGTAAATACTGCAAATTAAATGCAATTACAACATTTAAAGAGTGGCTTTTAGATTTTGCCTCAGAGGATACAGCTAAAATAGGAAATGCTCTTATTGAAAGGGAGCTTAATGAGGTTAAGGAGAAGATGCCAAGGGCATATCCTAAACTTAAGGAGTATCTTGACAGGATAGAAAATGGCGAAAGAGATCTCTACTTTTAACAGAATTGAAAATTATCTTAAAGAGCTTTCCGAAAAAACAGAGTGCGGAGGTCTCTGGATTTCTGAAAAAATGGGCAGGAGAATCTCATTTGTCTGTGGAGTTAGACCCTCGGATTTTGAACCTCCTAAAATATTCAAAATCAATAAAAGGTATTTGCTTTTGTGCGAAAAGCCTGATAGATTAGAAAATAGTATTGAAAATATTTTAAAAAAATTGAGAGAGGTTTTAGATGAGAGTTGAAAGAGATTCTCTTGGTGAAAGACAGTTGCCTGATGATATTTATTATGGAATTCATACGTTGAGGGCTGTTGAAAATTTTCCTCTGAGCGATTATAAAATACCTGCGGAATTTATAGTTGCCTTTGCAGAGGTTAAATTAGCTGCCGCTAAGACAAACAGTGAGTTGGGCTATCTTCCTTCGGAAAAAGCTGAACCTATTATAAAAGCGTGCGAAGAGCTTATTTCTGGGAATTTTCATCAATGTATTGTTGTTGATCCCTTTCAGGGAGGAGCGGGAACATCAACTAATATGAATTTTAATGAGGTAATTGCAAATATTGCTCTTGAAAAAGCGGGAAGAAAAAAGGGTGATTATGGGTTCATACATCCACTTCATCATGTTAATATGCATCAATCAACAAATGATGTTTATCCCACAGCTGTGAAGCTTGCGATTTTGAGGGAGCTTAAAAGGCTCGAATCCGAGGTGGCTTTACTTCAGGATGCTTTTCAAAAGAAGGAATTTGAATTTAAAGATATAGTGAAATTGGGAAGGACAGAGCTTCAGGATGCTGTTCCCATGACTCTGGGTATGGAGTTCGGAGCCTATGCTGAGGCAATTGCAAGGGATAGGTGGAGAATTTTTAAATCAAGGGAGAGGATAAAAGTTGTAAACCTCGGAGGAACAGCAATAGGAACAGGATTGGGAGCGGCCAAGGACTATATTTTAAAGGTAACGGAAAATCTAAGAAAAATAACTGGTTTGAATCTTGCGAGAGCTGAAAATCTTGTTGATGCGACTCAGAACCTTGACTCCTATGTGGAAGTATTTGGAATGCTCAAAGCCTATGCTGTAAATCTTCTTAAAATATCCAATGATTTGAGACTACTCTCATCAGGACCTGAGGGAGGAATAGGAGAAATAATTTTGCCTGCAGTTCAGCCGGGCTCTTCAATTATGCCAGGTAAAATAAATCCTGTCATACCGGAGGCAGTTGGACAGATTGCATTAAAAATAATGGGAAATGAGACAATCGTTTCAAATATAGCATCTTCTGGAAATCTTGAATTAAATCAATTCTATCCGCTTCTTGCCTTTACCTTTCTGGAATCCTTAAAACTTCTCCTGAACATTACGGTGATTTTCAGAGAAAAGTGTGTTAAAGGTATAAAAGCAAATAAAGAGAAGATATTGAATAATCTTGGCAAAAGCAAAACAATTGCCACTGTTCTTGTCCCTATCTTAGGCTATGAGAAGGTTGATGAGCTCATAAAAAAAGCTGAAAGGGAAAAAATTTCAATAGAGGAAATATTAAAAAAAGAAAATATTCTTTCGGAAGAGGAAATAAAAAATTTGCTGAATCCGAAGAGGATGCACAAATTGGGATATACAAAGGATGAACTTAAAAGAGATTAAAGAATTTTTAAAAGGTGCTGATGATAAACTTCTCTTTTCTCAAGGTGAGAGTATCAGGGAAAAGTATTTCGGTAAAGAGGTTTATTTAAGAGGTGTTGTTGAATTTTCAAATGTTTGCAAAGAAAAGTGTTTATACTGCGGACTAAGGTGCTCAAATAAGGAACTTAAGAGGTATAGGCTCACCTTTGATGAAATACTGGAAGCCGTTGAGCTTGTGAAAAGGAGCAAATTGGGAACAGTTGTACTTCAATCAGGAAATGATCCCTCTTATACAACTGAATTTATTGAAAATATTATCAGGGAGATAAAGAAAAGATACGGAAACTCCCTTGCCATAACCCTTTCCCTCGGAGAGAGAGAATACGATGAATTAAAAAGATGGCGAGATGCGGGAGCTGACAGATATCTTCTAAAGGTTGAAACCTTTGATGAAAAGCTCTATGAAAAGATGAGGCCTGGAAGAAAGCTTAGCGAAAGATTAAAACTCATAGAATACCTTATGAAGCTTGGTTATGAGGTGGGTTCCGGTATTATAGTTGATTTACCTGAAATGACAGATGAAATTCTTGCAAATGATATACTTGAACTATCCTCTCTCGGATTGCATATGATAGCCTCAGGTCCCTTTATTCCCCATAATAAAACCCCTCTTTATGAATACCCTTCTGGAGACCTTAAAAAATCTTTGAGAACAATTGCTCTTTTGAGAATTTTAAACAAATATTCAAATATTCCCTCTACAAGTGCAATGGCTTCACTCTCTAAGGATGCAAGGATACAGGGGCTTATTGTGGGTGCAAATGTTATTATGCCCTCTCTTACCCCTTTGAGAGTTAGAAAACTCTACAATATTTATCCCGGGAAAAATGAAAGTGATAGCTCTGCACTTGAAGATGTTGAAAAAATAAAAAATCTTATAAGCTCAGCCGGATTTATCCCTTCGGAATCAATCGGAAATTTTAAAGGAGGAAACTGATGGCAAAAGCTCCGCGAGGTGAAAGACTTATAATTTCCCTTATCGGTAAAAGGAATGCCGGTAAATCATCTCTTATTAATGCGATTGTAGGTCAGGAGATTGCAATCGTTTCTGATATTGCAGGTACAACAACGGATCCTGTTGCAAAACACTATGAACTTTTACCATTGGGGCCTGTTACCTTTTATGATACTGCGGGAATTGATGATAAGGGGAAATTGGGAGAAAAGAGGATAAAAGCCACAAAAAAGGTATTGTTAAAGTCAGATCTTGCACTTATTGTAATAGATGAGCAGGGTATGGATGAGAGAACCGAAAAAATAATATATGAGATAAAGGAGCTGAAAATCCCCTATATTCTTGTTTTTAACAAAATCGATATAAAGGAGCCTGATGAAAAGGATATTCATCTTGCGGATAAAATAGGGGCAAATCATATCTGTGTCTCGGCAAAAACAGGGGAAAATATTGATGATTTGAAAAATCTTATAATAAAGATGGCTCCCTCATACTTAAAGGAGGAAAGGGTTCTTGTCGGGGATCTTATCAAAGGCGGAGATATTGTTGTCCTTGTTGTTCCGATTGATCTTGCAGCTCCCAAGGGCAGGTTGATTTTACCTCAGGTTCAGACAATAAGGGAGATCCTTGACAATGATGCAACAGCTGTGGTCGTAAAGGAGAGGGAGCTTGAGGATACCTTGAGAAATTTGAAAAAAAAGCCTGCTCTTGTTATTACTGATTCTCAAGCTATTTTAAAGGTCTCAGCCGATGTTCCCAACGATGTTAAGCTTACAACATTTTCAATTCTTTTTTCAAGGTATAAAGGGGAGCTTTCAGAGTTTGTCAGAGGTGCAAGGCGGATAGATGAACTTAAAGATGGAGATAATATTTTAATATCCGAAGCATGCTCCCATCATGTTCAATCCGATGACATAGGGAGGGTAAAAATACCGAGATGGCTTTTACAGTATACAGGAAAAGAGCTTAATATTGATGTTGTTTCAGGAAGCGATTTTCCGGATGACCTTGAAAAATACTCTCTTATAATTCACTGCGGAGCCTGTATGCTAAACAGAATGGAGATGATGAGAAGATTGAATGAAAGTCTCAGAAGAAATGTTCCGATAACAAACTATGGAATAGCCATCTCAAAACTTCAGGGTGTCCTTGAAAGAGTCTTGGAACCTTTTTTTATCTGAATTAACAGAAAATACAGATATCTTCCTTTAATTCAATTGTCCCCTTCTGTAAATATTTAAAATTTTATGGTTTTACAAAAAGAAGCATCTCGGTAAATTTGAATTATAAAAAAAATATGCTATAATATCGGACTTATAAAGGAGGAGAAATAATGGCTAATTACAAAAATGCAGAAAAGGCTTTAAGACAATCTCAGAGAAGAAGAATGTATAACAAAAGAAATCTTTCCATGATGAGAACTTATATAAAAAAATTAAGAAAGAAGATAGAAGCAAAAGCTGAGGGGGATGAGCTTAAAGAGCTTCTTAAAACCACTGTTGCAATTATTGATAGGAGTGTTAAGAAGGGGGTAATCAAAGAAAATACTGGCAACAGATACAAATCAAGGCTTACAAGACAGGTAAACAAGGCTATTTTAGAGAATAAAAAGTAAAGCTTTTTCCTTTTGTGGAAGAGAAGAACTATACATATTGGGCTTTTTATTTATTTATAATACTATTTTTTTCATCGCTAATTTCCACTCTTTACTCTATTAGCTTTAACAAAACAGGATTATTTTTTCTTGCTGCTATTATTATAGTTACGATATATTGGTTTAGAAAAAGGATTTCTATAGGGAAATGGGCTCTTTTCATACTATTTTTTGGTTTAATTTTTAATTACTTTTATATCGAAGAATACAGTTCTTATTTGACTATAAAGAAAAATTACAATAAATATATTAAGAAAAGTAAATATGGAATTATTAGCGGAATAATTTCTTCTGACCCAGAAAAATATAGGGAAAACAGAGTCCAATTTGAGCTCAGGATTCAAGATAAAAAAGATTTTAGATTTGCCAATGGTTATATTTTAAAGGTTTACATTAATACAAATAATTATCCAGCTTTTTACAGAGGGGAGAAA
>JALXDT010000262.1 GCA_027070475.1 Candidatus Aminicenantota bacterium
TAGTTATATATATCCTTATTGATTTCATCACTCTTTTTTAAATTTGCTATCATATTTGAGATTGAGAGTCTGAGTGCCAGGTTTTTTACAGTTTCAATTCCCAATAGATTAACAGCATGGGTAATTGATGAAATTTCACTGATAAAGCCATAATATGGTGAATTTGCAATCTTTAGAATTTCCGAAGATATTCCGGGATCTTTTTCTATTATTCTGGGAAGCTCAATAACTGCTTCTGAAGGAGTTTTTTTATCAAGTTCAAATATTTTTACAATCGTATCAGATAAAGGAGGTAATTTTTTCAAAATAATCTTTTCTGGCATTTAAAAATTATATGATAAATATGATTTTCTTTCAAGGGAGTTACTAATCCTTGATATTTACGATTAAAAACAGGCTTACCGAAAGGTAGAAGATAATATCTGCTCCCGAGCTTTGAGCCACTTAATACCTTTAAATCTGTATGTCGAGGATTAAGCTTTTTTATATTGTATTAATGATTTACAAATTAAAAGAGAAAAAACTTAAGGCCATCTAATATAAAGTATGTTTTGCTTTTTCAGATAAATAAAATTAGCTCTATCCTTCCTTTGTTCCACCCACTGTTAATTTACTTATTTTAATTGTTGGAATCCCAACGCCAACGGGAACCGATTGACCATCTTTACCACAAGTCCATTTACCATCACTGAATTCCAGATCATTCCCTACCATTGATATCTTTGTGAGAATTTTAGGACCATTACCAATAAGAGTAACTCCCTTTATCGGTTTTGTAATCTTTCCTTTTTCTATTAAATAGGCTTCTGTGGCTTTAAATACAAAATCTCCAGAGCTAATATCAACCTCTCCTCCGCTATAGCTTTTAACGTATATTCCTTTTTTTGTACTCTTTATAATTTCTTCAGGAGCATATTTTCCCGGTGCCATATAGGTATTTGTCATTCTCGGAATAGGATAGTATTCATAGGATTCTCTTCTCCCATTACCTGTAGGTTCAACACTAAAGTATCTGCTGGAAATTTTATCGTGCATATAGCCTCTTAAAATTCCTTTTTCTATCAATATATTTGTTTTGGAAGGGTTTCCCTCATCATCAATATTTATACTTCCCCTTGAATTCTCTATCTGACCACTGTCAACAATTGTGCACTCTTCACAGGCAACCTTTTCTCCTATCCTGTCTGTAAAAGCCGATGTCTTTTTTCTGTTAAAATCTCCTTCAAGAGGATGTCCTATAGATTCGTGTAGAAGGACTCCGGAATCTCCGGATGCGAGTACTACCTCAAATTCTCCTGCGGGGCCATCCGATGCCTCAAGTTGAACAAGAGCCTGTCTTAATGCTTCTTCGGCAATTTTTTCGGGAGGGTTTTTGTCAAAGTATTCAACGCCTGCTCTTCCTCCCCCTCCCTCATATCCTCTTACTCTGACTCCCTTTTTTTCTGCAATCACTTCAATATTGTATCTTAATAGAGGCTGATAATCATAAACCAGCAAGCCTTCAGAGTTTGCGATTATCTTTAATTTCAGAGAATCACTGTAGAAAGCACTGATTTTTATTATATCATCTTCCCCTTTTATCTTGTTAAATCCTCTCTGCAAAAGCTCTGTCTTTGTTTTCGGACTAATCCCTGAGATAACATCCTGCGGATAAAATCTCTTATGAATTTTTTCATGCTTTAAATGAAAAGGGAAAGATTTACTCCTGAACTTTACGAGTGAAGCTGATGTATCAGCTATTTTGAGAAGATCCTTTATTTCAAATGATTCTGTATAGGAATATCCAATTTTTTCACCTGAAATAACTCTAACTCCGGCACCTCTTTTTATTGAGATAGATGGTTCCTTCAAATCTCCATCTTCTAACTTTAAAAATGAATTTATACTGTATTCAAGATATAGTTCGGAAAAAGAGCTTTTGTTTATTAAAGCCTTTTTTACTATTTTTTCAATATCCGATTCGGATATCTCAAAAATTTCAAGTATTTCCCTTTTCAAATTATCCCTCCTTAAAGCGTTAGTTCCTTTTATAAATGGGAATAAAGATAGCAATGAAACCGTTTTTAAAAAATTCCTTCTGTCCATTTCTCTTCAACTAAATAAAATTCATACCACATATGAAATAAAAGAAGTGACCAGAGTATATGGCTATGATTCTCCTTTCCTTCTATATGTTCTCTTTTGAGACGCTCAACCTCTCTGGGATTAAAAAATCCGATCTTTTCTATATTTTCCTTTGATAGAAAATCGTATAAAAGGGGTTTTAATTCATTTTTCAACCAATTCTTAATTGGAATCGAAAAACCCTGTTTCTCCCTGTATACAATCTCTTTAGGCAACATCCTTTCAGCATTTTTTTTGAAAATATATTTTGTTGTAATTCCTTTTAATTTGTATTTACCGGGGATTTTAAAAGCAAATTCTACTAAATTATGATCAAGAATCGGGACCCTTGCTTCGAGTGATGTTGCCATACTCATCCTATCAACTTTTACCAGAATATTATCAACAAGATATGTTTTAAAATCAATATACAGCTCTCCGTTAATCGGATCAAAATCTTTAGCTCTTTCAAAAACTTTTTTAAGAGGTTCTCTTTCATGAATCTTTTTTTCAAGATCTACCTCTTTTTTTAATTTTTCGGAAAAAAGCCTTTCCTTCTCTTCAAGAGTTAAAAAAAGCATCCAACGGAAGTGCCTTAAAGATGAAGGCAAATTCAGTCCTCTACTGTATCTTTTTATTCTGTTCACAAAGCCCTTTTTCTTAGGAGAAGGAGGAAAAAGAGAGGAGAATAAACTTATCGATTGTTTTAACAAAGGAATTTTCTTTGAGAGATTTGAAATCTTTTGAGCTATGTAGTGTTCATATCCGGCAAAAAGCTCATCTCCTCCGTCACCAGAAAGAGAGACCGTAACTCTCTTTCTTGCAATCATTGAAACAAGGTATGTCGGAAATATAGAAAAATCACCTATTGGATCATCAAGATGAAAAATCAGTTTTTTTATAAGTGAAATTGTATCAGGAGAGACTTTTTCAATATAGTGATCCGTTTTAAAAAGTCTGGCTACTTTCTGTGAAAATGGTAGTTCATTGTAGGATTTTTCATCAAAACCAATTGAAAAAGTCAGAAGAGGATCAACTCCTATCTTCCTCATCTTTCCAACCACAGAGGATGAATCAACTCCACCTGAAAGAAAAGCTCCCAACGGAACATCGCTTATAAGTCTCTCATTAACAGATTTTTCAAGAATTCTGTCTATTTCATCGATGTACTCTTTTTCATCTGCCTTGAATATTTTGTTTTCAATTCTCCAGTATTCTTTTATTTTAACTTCTCCATCTTCATAAACAAGAAAGTGTGCTGGAGGTAATTTTCTGATATTTTTGAAAATTGACAGAGGGGCCGGTATATATTCAAGGGAAAGGAAGAGCTCAAGAGCCTGTGGATCCACTTCCTTTTTTACTTCCGGGTGTAAAAGTATTGTTTTTGGTTCTGAACCAAAAACAAGTGTACCTGAGTTCGTCAAACTATAATAGAGAGGTTTTATCCCTACTCTATCTCTTACAAGAATTAATTTCTCTTTACTTTCATCCCGAATGGCTATTGCATACATCCCGGACAGCTTTTCAACAAAGGAAAGGCCATACTCTTCATAAAGATGGAGGATGACTTCTGTATCTGTCTTTGTATAAAATTCATACTTATCTTTAAGCTCATTTCTGAATTTTTTGAAAGGATAAAACTCTCCATTGTAAACAATCATCTTTTTTCTATCTTTGGAGAAAATGGGCTGGCTTCCTGTGTTAAGATCGATTATATTAAGCCTTCTCATTCCTATAGCGCAATTGCCTTTCACATAAACGCCCTCTTCGTCAGGACCGCGGTGAACAATTAAAGAGAGCATTCTTCTAAGAAGTTTTTCTTCTGCTTCTCTGTTTTTGTCTTTATAGATAAAACCTGCTATTCCGCACATTTTTCAAAAATTGGTTTAAAGTATAAGGATACTCTTCTTCTTTCTTTATTGTTTTTCGTCGTATAAAAAGGGATTGTAGAGGTTGTTGTTTTTATGTAGCCATAGTAATAAAAATAGCTTTTTGTTTTAAGATAAGCTTTAATGTTATAAAGGAAAATATCCTTTCTCTCATTGGGTTTTAATTTTATTTTTTTCTTTCTTCCTCCGATTCTAATCGTTATAAGATTATCTTCCGGGAAAGGATTATTCAATAATTCCAATTTAAGAATTTTACATTTTTTCTGGGTCTCTAAAACAAACTCAATCTTTCCCTCTTCATAGATCCAGATTCCTCTATCC
>JALXDT010000263.1 GCA_027070475.1 Candidatus Aminicenantota bacterium
AGAATAATGCTTTTAAGGGAAGATAATGTCCTCAAGTTTGAAAACATTAAAGGAATTTATTCCAACATTCCCGAAAGAGACAATAATTTTTTTGTAGTCCCACAGGTTGTGAAAAATGAGTGAGTTAATAAGTAAAAATTTAAAAGAGTTGACAGAAATTATTGAAAGAAGAGAAATGAGTCCAGATGAACTTTATCTAAGATTTTATGAAAGGATTGAGGATAAAGATAATAAGATTAATTCATTTATAACAAAGATAGAAAATCTTTCCTTTGATGAAAAGGGTAAGTTTAAAGGGATTCCAATAGCAATAAAAGATAATATTATTACAAAAGGGATTAAGACAACCTGTGCTTCAAAGTTTTTAGAAAACTTCATTCCCCCCTACGATGCAACCGCAGTGGAAAGATTAAAAGCTGCGGGTTTTTCTATAATAGGGAAAACAAATCTTGATGAATTTGCGATGGGCTCTTCAACAGAAAATTCAGCTTTTTTTACTACCAAAAACCCATGGGATTTGGAAAGAGTTCCAGGAGGTTCCAGCGGTGGTTCTGCTGCAGCAGTTGCATCATTGGAAGTACCTGTGGCTTTAGGTTCTGACACAGGAGGCTCCGTAAGGCAGCCTGCGGCATTTTGCGGAGTTTATGGCCTTAAACCTACTTATGGACGAATTTCAAGATATGGTCTTGTGGCTTTTGCATCCAGCCTTGACCAGATAGGAATATTTGCAAGAAATCCCTATGATATTTCTATTATTCTGAAAATTATCGCAGGAGAGGATAAAAAGGATGCTACATCTTCTGATGTAGAGGTTGAAGATTACAACAATTTCTATAATATCTCTCCTTCAGAAACAAAGATAGCAATACTGAAATTTCCAGAGGAATCATTATCCAAAGAGGTTAAGGAAGCATACAATGAGTTTATAAGATTTTTCGAGAATAATGATTTTATAATGGAGGAAGTTGAAATAAGTTCCTGGGAGTATGGTCTATATGTTTATTATATAATAGCCTCTTCAGAAGCAAGTGCGAATCTTGCAAGATATGATGGAATAAGATATGGGAAGAGGGAAGAAGCAGATAATATTAAAGACCTTTATTTCAAAAGCAGAAGTGAAGGTTTTGGTAAGGAAGTTAAGAGAAGAATTCTATTGGGGACATTCTCATTAAGCTCAGGCTTTTATGATGAATATTATATGAAGGCTGTCAAAGTAAGAAATAAAATTGCTTTTGATATTAAAACTGTTTTTGAAAATTTTGATTTTATCATTTTACCCACCACTCCCCACATTGCATTTAAGATAGGAGAGAAAATAGAGGATCCAATTAGTATGTATTATTCGGATTATTTTACCATCCCTCCGAGTCTTGGAGGCTTCCCGGCAATAAATCTTCCTTTTAAAGTTGTGGAAAGTGGTGTACCTGTAGGCTTTCAGGTAATAGCCAATTATTTTCAAGAGAAAAAACTTTTAAGCCTTGCTAATTTCTATGAAAATGAGATAAAATTTGAAAATAAAATTATTAGGAGGTTTAGAGTATGAAGAAGAAGTATTTATTAGCGGCAGTTTTAGTTTTATCAATGATCTTTGTGATCTCCTGCAGCAAGCCGGAAGAAGTTTTTTTAAAGAAGTATTTTAATGCGGTTCAAATGCAGGATAATGATACTATGGCAGCAATGGCTGTTGAGCCTGTTTCATTTGCCAAACCTTTTTCCTTTAAAATTAAAACAATAGGAGAACTTCAGGAAGGGGAAGCTGAGTTTGCAGAAGCTGTCAAAAATTTTCAGGATGTAACAAAAAAGCTTGATGATTTAAAACCACAGGTTCTTGATACAAATGATGAACTTGAAGCAGCCAAAGCAGATCTTGCCAAAGCAAGATCTTATAGAAAGAAAAAAGAGTTAAAGAAAAAGGTAGATGAATTACAGAAAAAGAAAGATGAACTTTTCGCTCAATATAAAGAACTTCAGAAACAGAAACAAGCAGCAAAAGAACATCTTGATTCTGTTGTTTCAATCATTAAAAAATCTTTAGGCGAAAGGGTTGAACTTGAAAATGCTAATATTAAGAAACAATCAAAGGATGTTGTAATAACAGTAAATAGCGCCTCCGGAGCCAAAGATTTTAAAGTAATCTTTGTCAGATATCTTCTTGATCTGGGTAATAGAACCCAGAATGGAAGATGGATAATTTTAAAGTTTGTTCCTCTTAGCTAAATATCTGTTGACAGAGATAGATTAGATTGATATAATACCTTAACTTTTTGGGCCGTTAGCTCAGTCGGAAGAGCACCGGCCTTTTAAGCCGGGTGTCGCAGGTTCGATCCCTGCACGGCTCACCACGCCCCTGTCGTCTAGCCAGGTTAGGACATCGCCCTTTCAAGGCGGCAGCACGGGTTCAAGTCCCGTCGGGGGCGTTTTTTATTTTTATTGAGGGGAAAATGAGTGAAAAGCTTGTAAAAGAAATACCTTCAAAAAAAGATGATATTTCAAAATGGTATATAAGTGTAATAAGAAAAGCTGATCTTGTTGATTATGCTCCAGTAAAGGGAATGATGGTCATTAAACCTGCAGGTTATGCTATCTGGGAGAATATTCAGAAGATATTGGACAGAGAGTTTAAAAAAACAGGACATCAGAATGCATACTTTCCTCTGCTTATTCCCGAATCACTTTTGAATAAGGAAGCTGAACATGTGGAGGGTTTTAGCCCCGAAGTTGCATGGGTTACTTTGGGTGGGAATGAGGAATTAGAAGAGAGATTGGCCATAAGACCCACTTCAGAATCCATTATATGCTCAATGTACTCAAAGTGGATTATGTCATGGAGAGATCTTCCGGTACTTATAAATCAATGGGTCAATGTTTTAAGATGGGAGAAAGTTACAAGACCATTCTTAAGAACCACTGAATTTTTGTGGCAGGAAGGTCACACTGCTCATAGAGATAAAGAAGATGCAATGGAAGAGACACTAAGAATTATAAATATATATAAAAACTTTATAGAAAATTCCCTTGCAATACCAGTGATAATGGGAAAGAAATCGGACAAAGAGAGATTCGCAGGAGCTGTTGAAACATATACTGTTGAAGCTTTAATGCCTGATGGAAAGGCTCTTCAAGCAGGAACATCCCACTACTTAGGTGATAATTTTTCAAAAGCCTTTGATATAAAATATGAAGATAAGGATAATACCTTAAAATATGTTCATCAAACTTCATGGGGTGTTTCTACGAGATTGATCGGAGGCCTGGTATTAACCCACGGAGATGACAATGGACTTATTATTCCTCCAAAAGTTGCTCCTGTTCAGGTAATTATAATTCCGATTTCAAAAGGAAATTGGAAAGAATCCGTTTTACCCGTAGCTAAAACAGTAAAGGAAAGGCTTGAGAATGTAAACATAAGGGTTAATCTTGATGATAGGGAGGAATATACTCCTGGTTGGAAATTTTCAGAATGGGAAATGAGAGGAGTACCTTTGAGAATAGAAATAGGACCTAAGGATATTGAAAAAGCTCAAGTGGTTCTTGTAAGCAGGATTGACAGGGAAAAAAGATTTGTTTCCCTCAATTCCCTTGAAGATAGTGTTAAAACATTTCTTGATGATATACAAAAAAATCTTTTTGAAAAAGCGAAAAAATTCAGAGATGAACATACTAAGAGCAGTGATAATCTGGATGAATTCAAAGAATATATGAAAGAGGGAAGAGGTTTTATCAAAGCACCATGGTGTGGAGAAGAAGCCTGTGAGCTTAAAATAAAAGAAGAGACAACAGCAACAATAAGGACAATAGGAGAAAAAGCCAAAGAGGGAGATAGGTGTATTGTTTGCGGAAAACCTGCGAAATATATTCCTTTCTTTGCAAAATCATATTAAAATCCATTGAACTCACTTGAAAAATTAATTGAAACATTAAAGAGAGAGGGAATAAAGAATAAAAAGATCTTAGAGGCTTTCAAAGTCTTTCCGAGGGAACTTTTCATTCCCAATGATGTTAAAGCGTATGCCTACGAAAATTCTCCACTTCCCATAGGTCACTCTCAAACTATCTCTCAGCCATTTATAGTTGCATATATGACTGAAAAGCTTAATATTGAGGAAAATGATAGAATACTTGAAATAGGAACAGGTTCAGGGTTTCAAACAGCTGTCCTCTCTTATCTTGCAAAAGAAGTCTATACAGTTGAAAGAATAGAGAAGCTTTACAAATCAACAAAAAAGAGATTTGAAGATTTGAATATAGGTAATGTAAGGTTTAAACTTGGTGATGGAAAGGAGGGTTGGGCAGAATATTCCCCC
>JALXDT010000264.1 GCA_027070475.1 Candidatus Aminicenantota bacterium
ATAAAAATAGAAGGGTGATGCAACAATAAAAAAGCTTTGTCGTATAATTAATATGTTTAATGTGAGGTTTTAAGATGAAGAAAAAAATTTTGATTGGAGTTATTATTTTAGTCATATTAGTTGTAATATTTTTAAATTTAAAGGGTAATAGAGGAATAGTTAAAAAGGTAAAAGTACAAAAGGTAAAAAGAATGCTGCTTGTAGAGAAAGTGAATGCAACAGGGGAAGTGAGACCTAAAAAATTTGTAGATCTATCTTCTGATATATCAGGCAGAATAATAAAGATAGCAGTAAAAGAAGGAGATTTTGTAAAAAAAGGTCAATTTTTGTTAAAAATAGATTCAACTTACAATGAGTGGGAGGCTCAGAGAGCCAAAGCCAATCTGGATGATCTGAAAGTTCAGTTAAAAATTCAAGAATTAAATCTTAAATCAAAGGAGAGAGAGTTTAAAAGATACAAATCTCTCTGGGAAGAAAAGCTTATTTCTCAGGAGCAATATGAAAATGTAAAGTTAGGATATGAAAATGCTCTTCACACATATCAATCTTTTGTTCACAGAATAGAGGAGGCAAAAGCTTCTTTAAAAAGTGCAGAGGAGAGAATCAAAAAGAGTGTTATTCTCTCTCCAATAGATGGAGTTGTTAGTTCTTTGAATGTTGAGGAGGGAGAGGTTGCGATTGTAGGTACTATGAATAATCCGGGTACAGTCTTGATGACCGTCGCGGATTTGTCTGTTATGGAGGTTGAAGTTGAAGTTGATGAGACAGATATAGTTAAAGTTAAAGTTGGACAGGAAGCAGAAGTTAGTGTTGATGCTTTTCCTGATATAAAGATAAAAGGAAAGGTTAGTGAAGTGGGTAGCTCAGCAATTCAGAAAAATTCATTACAGCAATCCAGTGATCAGGCAAAAACATTTAAGACTGTTATTACCCTTGTAAATCCTCCGAAGGAAATAAAACCAGGTCTTTCAGCTTCTGCTGATATAATCATTAATAAAAGAAAGGATGCTCTATCTGTCCCCATATCATCACTCGTTATAAGGGAAGTGAAAGAAAAAAATAAAAAGGTTGAAAGGGAGGGCTTATTTATAGTAAAGAATGGTAAAGCAAAATTTGTAATAGTGAAAAAGGGGATTATGGGAGATATGAATATTGAGATAAAAGAAGGAGTCAAGTTAGGAGATGAAGTGGTTATAGGTCCCTTTAAAGTTTTAAGAAATTTACAGGATGGGGATTCGGTTAAAATAATATCCTCCGAAAATAATAATAAGTCCAAATTTAAATTTAAGAGTTAAAAAATGACAGATTCTTTGATAAAAGTTGAAAATCTTACAAAAACATACAAAATGGGCTCAACAGAGGTTCATGCATTAAGAGGTGTTAGTTTTGAGATTAAGTATAATGAGTTTCTTTCCATCATGGGGCCTTCGGGTTCCGGAAAATCAACCTTAATGAATATAATAGGTCTTCTTGATACTCCAACATCAGGAAAGTATTATTTTAAAGGTGAGGATGTAAGTTCAATATCAGAAGATAAAGCAGCCTACATAAGAAATAGGGAGATCGGATTTGTTTTTCAAACATATAATTTGTTGCCAAGAGCAACTGCTTTTCACAATGCTGAGCTTCCTTTAATATATTCAGGGGTAGGGAAGAATGAAAGAAAAAAAAGAGTGGAGGAACTCTTATCTGCTATGGGACTTGCTGATAGGATGTATCATAAACCAACAGAACTCTCAGGCGGTCAGCAGCAAAGGGTGGCAATAGCAAGGGCTCTGGCTAATAATCCATCTTTAATTCTTGCTGATGAGCCTACCGGAAATCTTGATACGAAGACAGGAAAGGAGATTTTGGAATTATTTAAAAAATTACATCAAGATGGAAACACTATAATAATTGTTACCCATGACCCCGAAGTTGCAGAGGAAACCGATAGAATAATTCATATAAGAGATGGGCTAATAGAAGAATTATAATTATTCTATTATCTTTATCTTTAATTCATCTAACTGTTCTTTTGAGACAGATGAAGGAGTTTCACTCATCAAATCCATTCCTGAGGTTGTTTTTGGAAAGGCAATAACATCTCTTATTGAGTTTTCTCCAGCCATAATCATTATTAGTCTGTCAAGTCCGAAGGCTATTCCTCCGTGAGGAGGTGTACCCGATTTCAAGGCCTTAATAAAAAATCCGAATTTTTTTTCAATTTCTTCTTCTCCAATTCCCAAAAGCTTAAAAATCTTTTGTTGAAGCTCATAATTGTGAATCCTTATGCTTCCACCACCTATCTCATAACCATTTAGAACAATATCATAAGCATTTGATCTGACTTTCAGAGGTTCACTTTCGAGTTTGTCAATATCTTCATGCTTTGGAGATGTGAAAGGGTGATGTGATGATGTTAAATTGCCATTATCATCCTCTTCAAAAAGTGGAAAATCCGTAACCCATAAAAACTTAAAACCTTCCTCTTTTTCACCGAATTTTCTTCTTAAAAAATCTAACTGCTGGGCGATCTCTTTAAGTTTGCCTGCAATCAAAAAGTAAATTTGGTTTTCTTCAAGTGATGTATTGTTTTGAAAGGATTTTAATTTATTATCACTGAATTTTAGAGAGGATTTTATCTCTCCGTTTAGTCTTCTTATCCAGAAAGCCCCCTTGCCTCCTAAATTTCTTAAATTCTGATTTATATTATCAATAACCTTTCTTGAAAAACTTTTAGCATTATTAAAACGAATCCCTTTTACAACTCCTCTATCCTTGATTATATCCTTTAAAAAATTTATTGAACTATTTTTAAAAAATTCTGTAAAATCTTCAATCTCCTCTTTTATTCTTAAATCAGGTTTGTCGCTGCCATATCTATTTAAAGCTTCCTCGTATGTTAATCGTAAAAATGGTGGTGAAATATTTTGTCCTATGATTTTAAAAGCTGAGGAGAGCATATTTTCAGAAAGGGAAATTACATCATTCTCTTCAACAAAGCTCATTTCTATATCTATTTGAGAAAACTCAGGCTGTCTGTCTGCTCTTAAATCCTCATCTCTAAAGCATCTTGCTATCTGGAAATATTTATCAAAGCCCGAAATCATCAATATTTGTTTATATAGCTGAGGAGATTGGGGTAGGGCATAGAACTTACCGTGATGAAGTCTTGAAGGAACTAAAAAATCTCTTGCTCCTTCCGGAGTGGATTTTATAAGAACGGGAGTTTCTATTTCATAAAAACCATTATCATTTAGAAAATTTCTAATATTTAACACCACCTTATGTCTTAAAGCTATGTTTTTTTTAAGTCTTTCCTTTCTTAAGTCAATGTATCTGTATCTAAGTCTTACCTCTTCTGAAATTTCTTTTTTTTCGGAAGGAAAGAACGGAAGCTCTTCAGCTGTGTTTAAAACATTTATCTCTTTTGCGACTATCTCTATTTTACCTGTTTTTAATTCAGGGTTTATCTTTTCTCTTTTCCTTACCTTTCCTCTAACTTCAATAACAAATTCAGTTCTTATCTTTTTAATATCTTCAAAATTCTTAAAATCATTTTCAACTACTATTTGAACTAAACCTTCTCTATCCCTAAGGTCAATAAAAATCAAATTACCAATATTCCTTAATTTATGAACCCATCCATTTACAATAACATCCTTTCCGATAAAGCTTTCATTAATATTTCCACAATAATCTGTTCTTTTCATACAATCCTCCGAAATTTATGATATGGCTATTTTACATAAAAAGAGTTAATTAGACAAGGAGTATTATATTTGGAATAAAATTATTGCAATGAAAAGCGTCATAAATTAATTCTCTCTTTCTATCAAAGCTCCACCTATTAATATATCATCAAGATAAAAACTCGCCAGCTGACCTGGAGTGATGGACTTTAAAGGTGTTTTGAGCTTTATATAATTTTTTCCTTTTCTTTCTTTTATTTCTTCAACTGTTGCAAGTTCCCCTCTATACCTTGTTCTAACTTTCACATTTTTTAAATTTTCTGGCTTATAAAACCAGTTTATTGAGCCTGTTAAAAAAGAATCTTTTATTATATCTTTTTCATCTCCAAGATAAACAAGATTTTTCTCCGGTTCTATCTTAAAGACATACATCTTTTTCCCTGTTGAGATTCTCAATCCTTTTCTCTGTCCTATTGTATATTTGTAAAAACCAGAATGTTCTCCCAATATTTTCCCCTCTTTATCCACGAAAAAACCTTTTCTTCTCTTTTCCTTTATTCTTTTTCGTATAAAATTATAGTATTTTTTATCTTTTACAAAGCATATTTCAAAAC
>JALXDT010000265.1 GCA_027070475.1 Candidatus Aminicenantota bacterium
ATCTTATATATAAATTATAAGCTTTTATGTTTTAGGTATAGTTATATTTTTAAATTTGAAGAAAAGTTGAGAAAGAAAATAAAAAGTGTTAGAATTTTAAACTTTATTTTGGAGGAAAAAAATGAATAAAAATTTTAATTCTATTGAAGAGATACTTGATTTTGCGATTAACAAAGAGTATGAGGCAAGAGATTTTTACAAGGAATGGTCTGCTAAAGTTAAAAATGAAACTTTAAAAGATGTTCTCTTGTCTTTTGCTAATGAGGAACAGAAGCATGCTAATTTAATAATTGATGTAAAAAATGGAAAAAAATTCAAACCTATTGAAAAAAAGATTACTGATATGAAAATCGCAGAGTATATTGTTGATGTTGAACCTTCAAAGGAAATGGATTATCAGGAGGCTTTGATTATTGCTATGAAAAGAGAAAAGGCTGCTTTTAAACTTTACACTGATCTTGCAAATTCTTCAGAAGATGAAAATATAAAAGAATTATTTAATGCTCTTGCCCAGGAAGAGGCGAAACACAAACTAAGACTTGAGACTATATATGATGAAATTGCTTATCCGGAGAATTAAGAGGTGGGAGGTAAAAAGTTTAATCTGAAAAAAGCATACAAAAATGAGGAGTTTTTAACCAGCAGAGAGGCGAGAATTATAAGAATTCTTGCTGAATACATTGAACCTGAGACAAGATTTGAAAAATTTAATATTAAGGATACTATTGTATTCTTTGGCTCAGCAAGGATTATTCCGGAAGACGAAGCTCTAAAAAATGTTGAGCTTCTTGAAAAAAAGAAGAGAACTAAGAGAATTGAAAAGCTCTTGGATGAAGCAAGAAAAGATCTTGTTTTTTCTAAATATTATGAAGCAGCTCGAGAATTGGCAAAAAAGATTACAGAATGGTCTAAAGAAATCCATAATGAAGAGCATAGATTTATTGTTTGCTCAGGTGGTGGCCCCGGAATTATGGAAGCTGCAAACAAGGGCGCATCGGAAGCGGGAGGAGTATCTATTGGATTGAATATAAGCCTTCCGTTTGAGCAGGAACCAAATCCTTATATTACAAGAGAGCTTGCCTTTGAATTCCACTATTTTTTCATGAGAAAATTCTGGTTTGTTTATCTTGCAAAAGCCATAATAGTATTTCCCGGCGGATTCGGAACAATGGATGAATTTTTTGAACTCCTTACTCTTGTTCAAACCAAAAAGCTGGAAAAACAAATCCCTATTGTACTCTATGGTAAAGAGTACTGGGATGAAATAATAAATTTTGATGCCTTGGTTAAATGGGGGACTATAAGTGAAGGGGATTTAAAGCTCTTTAAGTTTTTTGACAATGTTGACGAAGCTTTTCTTTACATTAAAGATGAGCTTACAAAAGAATATTTGGAGTAAATTGAAGGTTTACATAGTTTTTGATAATAAAGCTAAGGAAGGTTTTAAAAAAGGATGGGGATTATCTCTTTATATTAAGACTGATGAAAAAAATATTCTCTTTGATACCGGATGTTCAGGAGAGGATTTAATCTTCAATCTTGATAAATTTAATATAGATTTTGCTGCTTTTTCTGATGTTGTTATTTCCCATGCCCATTGGGATCACACGGGAGGGATTTTTTCTCTTTTAAATAAAGGAGGAGCTTACAATTTTTTCGTAGGAGAAAGTTTTAGCAAAAAATTTTCATTTGAGATAGAGGAGAGAAAGGGCAGGGTAATAAGAGGAAATGAGTGGAGAAAAATTAGTGAAAATTTTTACATAACGCCAGAACTTAAAGACAACTTTCCTGAACAAGCACTTGTTTATAACACGGAAAGCTTTTCGTTCCTATTTTTAGGTTGTTCACATCCCAAGGTTGAAGAGTTTGCTAAATTAACCTTTAAAAAATTCAACAATCCTTTGTATATGATGGGAGGATTTCACTTTTATCCTCTTTCGAATGAAGAAATAGAGTTTAGGTTAAATGAATTAAAAAAAATACCGATTTTAAAAATCTATCCTCTGCACTGTACGGGAGATAGGGGAAGAGAGCTTGTACTTAGAAAATTTGAAGGAGAGAATTTAAAGGCTGGGGATACAGTAAAAATCTAAAAAGTAAGGAAATTTCATTTTAAAGTTTGACTTAAAAACCTTTTAATGATATTTTTAGTGACTATGAAAAAGACGATAAACACTTTAATAATAGTGGGTTTGGTTGTGTTTTTTCTTTGGCTTTTTGCAAAAAATCTTGACATTGAAAAAGCAAAATACTATATTGTACATACAAGGCTAAGATTCTTATTTTTTATTTTTTTAGTTTATCCCTTTATCTATTATTTTCGTTCTTTACGGTGGCGACAAATAATGGGAAAAGAGGGAGAAAAGATGAAACTGATAGATGTTTATTCATCAAATATATTAGGTTTTGCGATCAACTATACCATACCGGCAAGGGTTGGTGAGTTTGCAAGAGCAGCCATATTAGGTAAGAAAACAGGTGTTAGTACAATGTTTATTTTTAGCACTGTTCTGATAGAAAGAATCCTTGACCTTGGAGCAATGGTGTTCTTTGCAGGCTTTTTTTATATTTTTAAAGGTTATGCTTTCACAGATATGAATCCAACTAAAAACTCTATGCAATTTTTGTTAAAGGGGAGCGTGATTGCCTTCATCTCTTTTGTGGTTTTGATGCTTGCTCTTTTTTTTATCTATTTTTTTAAAAGAAAGGTGATAATCTTCTGGGAAAAGCTTTGCAATAAAATTTTACCTAAAAAGATGAGAAGAGGAGCCATCGAGATAGGAGACAGATTTATTGAAGGGCTGATATCTCTTTTTGAAAATGAAAGGAAAATAGATATTTTTATTAATTCCCTTGTTATATGGTTTTTGATTTCAACAGGATATTGGATTGCCCTTATTGATTTTGGTTTGAAGGTAAACTTTGTGGCGATAATACCTTATATAGTGGCTCTTTTAATAGGGGCTTCAATCCCCACTCCGGGAATGGTAGGAGGATTTGAGGCATTATCTCAAATGGCATTAACGGGTTTTTATCATATGAATAAAAATATAGCTGCTGCTGCTACTATTTTAATGCATCTGTCTTTGATAATGATTACTCTATTACTTGCCATTCCCTTTTTAATAAGGGAGGGGAAATGGGTTCTTGATATAAGTAAGTATAAAAAAATGAAGGATGGGATAAAATGAGATGTCCTTATTGCAATAGTGATAATGTCAGAGTTATTGACACAAGAGAGATAAAAAATGGATTTGAGATAAGAAGACGAAGGGAGTGTTTGTCATGCGGTGCAAGATTTACGACCTATGAAAGAATAGAGGAAAAACCTATTTTAGTGATTAAGAAAAATGGAGAAAGAGAGCAGTTTGACAGAGAGAAAATAGTTAGAGGAATAATGAGAGCATGTCAGAAAAGACCTGTTTCTGCAGAGGATATAGAGAGAATAGTTGATAGGGTTGAAAAGGAAATCTTTGAATCGGGGAAAAGAGAGGTAAAAACAATATTTATCGGGGAGATTATTATGGAAGAGCTCAGGAAACTTGATAAAGTTGCATATGTAAGATTCGCTTCTGTTTACAGAGATTTTAGAGATATTGAAGAGTTTGAAAAAGAGCTTAATAAATTAAAAAAAATATGATTTAAAGGAGGAACCATGGGGTAAAGAAGGGTAAAGATCCTCTTATATTTGAAAAGGTTTTAAGAAGAGAAGTCGGAACAATTTACCCTCCTATGGATATAAGTGAGGAAAAGGAATATGTCATAGTCAGGGTTAATCTACCCGGAGTAAAAAAGAAAGATATAAAAGTTTATTTAGACAACAGGAGCTTGATAATAGAGGGGGTTAAAAAGAAAAGCAAAGAGGAGGAGGGCTCTGTCTTTTACAGAATTGAGAGAGAGTTTGGTAAATTTTACAGGGAAATTAGCTTTAATATCCCGATAGACTCTGATAAAATATCGGCTGAATTTTCTGATGGTGTTCTTACAATTAAATTAAGAAAAATTAAGAGAAAAATAAAGGTGGATATAGGATAAAAGGAGGTTTAAATGAGTGAAGAAGAAAAAAAACAAGAAAATAGTGAAGTCGAGATAAATAAAGAGGAAGATATTATAGAGAAGAGCAAAAAGGAGGAGATTCCTGAAGATATTCCCGTTATTTTTATAAGGGATCTTGTTGTCTTTCCCTATATGGCATTGCCTTTGCATGTAGGAAGAGAAAAATCAAAGAATGCGGTGGATGAAGCCTTATCTAAAAATAGAATGGTCTTACTCTTGACTCAAAAGGATGCAAAGATTGAGGATCCTACTGTTGATGATGTTTATAGGGTGGGAACAGTTGCTGTTATATTAAGAATGCTCAAACTTTCAAGCGGTGATATAAGGCTATTTATTCAAGGGTTAAAGAGAGCCAGAGTTAAGGAGTTGAGTGCAGATTATCCATTTGCAAAAGCAAAGATAGAGGTTTTAGAGGATAAAGAGGTGTCAGAGGAAACACTTGAAGTTAAAGCTCTTAAGAGAAATGTAAAAAGCTCTTTTGAAAAATTTGTAGAATTGGGCAAACAGCTTCCTCCAGAGCTTGTCTTTTACATCCAGGATATTGAAGATCTTGGGAAATTGGCGGATAATGTAATTGCCTACCTTTCTCTGGAAATCAAGGATGCACAGGCATTGCTTGAGACTGAGGATAGCTTTGAAAGGCTAAAAAAAGTTTATGAATTGATTTTAAAAGAGATTCAAATTCTTCAGGTTCAAAGGGAAATATCCAATAAGGCAAAAGAGGAGATTGATAATCTTCAGAAAGAATATATTTTAAGGCAACAGCTTAAAGCTATAAAAGAACAGTTAGGGGAAACAAGTGAGCTTGAGGAAGAGATAAAAGCATATAAAGAGAAAATTGAAAAGGCCAAGCTTCCTGAAAAGGCTAAGGAAGAGGTTGAAAGACAGCTTTCAAGGCTTGAGAAAATGCATCCTGAATCTGCGGAGAGCAATGTAATAAGAAATTATCTTGATTGGATGCTTTCCCTCCCCTGGAGTAAATCAACCAAGGATAATTTGAATATAAAGAAAGCAAAGAAAATCTTAAATGAAGACCATTATGACCTTGAAAAGGTTAAAGATAGAATACTTGAATTTCTGGCAGTAAGAAAACTTTCCAAAAAACTGAAAGGTCCTATCCTATGTTTTGTCGGACCTCCGGGAGTAGGTAAAACCTCACTTGGAAGATCAATTGCAAGGGCAATGGGAAGAAAATTTGTAAGGACATCCCTTGGTGGAGTTCACGATGAGGCTGAGATAAGAGGTCACAGAAGGACATATGTGGGAGCCCTTCCCGGTAGAATTATTCAGGGAATAAAACAGGCAGGTTCAAACAATCCTGTCTTTATGCTTGATGAAGTTGATAAGATAGGAGCTGATTTCAGAGGAGACCCATCATCAGCTCTTCTTGAAGTCCTTGATCCTGAACAGAATCACTCTTTTATGGATAATTATCTTGGAGTTCCATTTGATTTATCAAATGTTCTTTTTATAGCAACAGCCAATTTACTTGATCCGATACAGCCCGCATTCAGGGATAGAATGGAGATTATTTATCTTCCGGGATACACTGATGAGGAAAAATTACAGATAGCGAAAAAATTCCTTATCCCGCGACAGATAAAAGAAAATGGATTGAAAAAGTCAGATGTTCATTTTTCAGATTCTGCGATTCTGAGAATAATAAATGAATACACAAGAGAGGCAGGTGTTAGAAACCTTGAGAGAAATATAGGAAGTGTTTGCAGAAAAATTGCTAAAACGATAGCTGAAAAGGGGAGGAAAAAGTTTAGAATTACAGATAAAAGCATAGAAAAGTATCTCGGAAAACCTAAGATTTTCAGAGATCAGCTCCTTAAAGAGGATAAGGTTGGTGTTGCAACAGGACTTGCATGGACACCTTCCGGAGGAGATATTCTTTTCATAGAAGCGATTTCAATGAAAGGAAAAGGAGGATTGATTTTAACAGGTTCACTGGGAAATGTGATGAAAGAATCAGCAACAGCTGCTCTTTCCTATATTAAAGCAAACTCTTCGGAATTGGGCGTATCGGAGGAATGTTTTAAGGGGAGGGACATACATATACATGTGCCGGAAGGTGCCATTCCAAAGGATGGTCCCTCTGCAGGTGTTACTATTTTCACAGCAATTGTATCACTTCTTACAAAAATTCCGGTAAGAAAGGAAGTTGCTATGACAGGGGAAATTACTTTGCAAGGTAGAGTATTGCCTGTCGGTGGAATAAAGTCTAAGGTTCTTGCCGCTTTAAGAGCGGGAATTAAGAAGATAATTCTTCCATCATACAATGAAAAGGACCTTGATGAGATCCCCAAATATGTTAAGAGGAAGCTGGAATTTGTTTTTGTTGATACTGTGGATCAAGTATTAAAGGAAGCTCTTGTAAAATTTCCCAAAAGAAAATCCCGTAAAAAGGTGGTTAAAAAGGTTGAAAAGAAAAAGTAAATTTATTTTAATTGTATTTGTTTTATTTTTTTTATTATCTCAAACTTTTTTGAGGGCAGAGGAAGAGACAAAAAATAATAATAATTTTTTCAAAAATATTTTTGATGATGAAATAGCTATATGGACATCTCCCGCTCATATGAAAGCAGAGCATCTTCTTCTATGGGTTCCTGTTGTGGCTACGACATTGATTTTAATAGCAAATGATGAAAATATCTATTCTGAATTTCAGAAATTCAAGGATAATAATGGTTGGGTTCAGGATTTAAGTCCTCAGATTACAAAATTGGGAGATGGTTGGTCATCTGTGATTATATCGGGTGCTTTTTATTTGGGAGGCCTTGCATTTAAAAGTGATAGGGCAAAGAAAACAGCAGCTTTGGGGCTTCAAGTGTTGGTTCATACAGGTATTGTGGTTCAGGTGGGAAAACATCTGACAGGAAGATCAAGGCCAGGATATACAGATGGAGTTGACCACTGGTACGGACCTTCGGGATTTTTTAAAAGATATGAAGAGGGCTTTGCAAAGTATGATGCTTTTCCTTCTGGGCATACGATAACCGTTTGGGGAATGGCTACGGTTATTGCCGAACAGTATAAGGATAAAGCTTTTATTCCAATTATCTCATATACACTTGCCACTTTAACAGGTTTGTCCAGAGTAACTGAGAAGGCCCACTGGCTTTCCGATGTTTTTTTAGGAGCGGTTCTGGGACACACAATTGCAGAATTTATCATAAAGAGGGATAGATTAAGAAATCTTTCAATAAATCCTTATGTTTCATCCGATGGGATTAAGCTGAGTATTAGCTATAGTTTTTAAATTGAAAAAGAATTCATTTAAGTTCTTTTTTTTAGTTTTTTTTATTTTAATAAACAATCTCTTTTCTTTATCAAAGGATATTATTCTTAAAGGAATTATTATAGGAGAAAATAGAGCATATTGTTTGATTGAAAGTAATAATAAATATTTGTTTTTGAAAGAGGGTGATGTTCTAAAAACATTGATTATAAAGAGAATATATATGAATAAAGTTGAAATTATAGATATGGAAAGCGAAAATTCTTTTTACATATATTTTAAAGGAAATAAGAGCGTTCAGGAAAAAGAAAGACAGTATTCTCATGAACCTGAAATAAATCAAAATCCGGAAAAAGTTTTTAGTCTGGAAAGAAAAAAGATTGAATATTATCTTAATAATCTTGATAAAATATTATACTCAGCGAAAGCTACTCCCTATTTTGAAGATGGTCAGATGAAGGGCTTTAAAATAAGCTTAATTGATAAAGGAAGTATAATAGATAAAATGGGGATCATGAACAGGGATATTATTTATAGTATAAATGGGAAAGAGATAAAAGGTATTGAAGATATACTCTATTTTTTAAACTCTTTTTATACATTAAAAGAAATAAGGCTTGGTATTTTAAGAAATGGGAAAAGAGTTATTTTTAATTATAGAATTTTAAAGTGAATTAATTATAAACACTTGATTTAATTTAGAATTTGTTTTATAAATACCTATCAACTTTTGTGGAGGTTTTTTATGCTGAAAAGTATGAGAAAAAATTTGAAATCTCTTAGTATATTCCTGTGGATTGTAATATTTTCCTTTGTATTCTTTATTTTTGTGGATTGGGGGGCAGGAAGATTGGGGCCTAATGTTAATATGGATACAATAGCCTGGGTTAAAAAACATAGAATTCTAACAGCTGATTTTAAAAGAACTCTTCTTGAAAGGGAGGATTACATAAAAAGAGAGCAAGGGGAAAAGGCAAGGGCTTATTTAAATAGCCCTCAGTTTCCTCAGATGGTACTTCAGCAGATGATTCAGGAGACAGTTCTCATAATGAAAGCTGAAGAGCTTGGTATAAGAGCCACAGATGAAGAGGTCAGAGAAAAAATTCTTAGTTATCCTGTTTTTAAAAATAAGGATGGAAGTTTTGTCGGTTATGAAAGATACAAGCAAACCCTTGCATATTTTCATATGACAATTCCACAGTTTGAAAACTCTTTGAGAAAGGGAATTATAATAGAAAAACTTAAACAATTTCTCACAGCAGGAATTACAGCCACGCCTGAGGAAGCTTTTCAGGAGTATAAAAATGATAAGGAATCTGCAAAAATATCCTACTATCTTATAAAATTCAATGAGGTACCGATAAAAACAGACATAAATGAAAATGAGCTTAAAAAGTATTTTAATGAACACAAGTCAGATTTTAAAATTCCTGAAAAAAGGACTTTTAAATATGTTCTTTTTTCTACTGATGAGTATAAAAAGAAGGTTAATCTTTCCGAAAGTGATCTTAGAAAATATTATGATGAAAATATAGATAGATTCAAGATTCCCGAAAAAAGGTTTATTAAAAGAATTTTTGTGAAAAAATCAGATATAGCAAAGGATAAAATAGATGAAGCTTTGAAGGAATTAAAAGCAGGTAAGGATTTTTCCGAGGTTGCAAAAAAATATTCCGAAGATAAAAAAGCGAAAAATGGCGGTGATTGGGGAGCTTTTGAGTGGAGGTATTTTGTTACACCTGAGGAAAAGAGTGAAATTGAAAAACTCAGTGAAAATTCTGTTTCTCCTGTGATTAAAAGTGATAAGGGATTTTCAATAATTTTTCTTTATAAACTTGAACCTGCAAAAGTTTCCACTTTTGATGAGGTTAAGGATAGGATTAAATCATATTTAACTTATCAAAAAACACAGGAATTGGTCTTAAAGGATGCACAAGACTTTTATAAGAAGTTAGGTAAAAAGGATATTGAAAAATTTGCAAAGAAAAAGGGATACAAAGTTCGCGAAGCCAAAGAGTTCACGAATACAGATTCAATACCTAATGTTGACCCATCTGGAGCAGTCGCAAAGAGTGTATTTCAACTTAAAAATGTGGGAGAGGCAACAGAACCTGTTTTTACTTTCAAGGGAGCTGTTGTAGCCCAGCTAAAAAAAATAAAAAAAGAGAGACAGGCTAAATATGATGAAGTGGATGACAAGGTAAAGGAAGCTTATACAAATTTTCTGAAAAGGGAATCAGCTAAGAAGATTGCAGAGCAAATATTGTCAAAAATAAAATCCGGTCAGGAAATAGATACAACACTTCCTTATATAAAATACAAAGACAGTGTTACAATAAGACATAATGCGTATGTAAATGGAGTGGGATATTTGAAAAGTGTTGAAAGATATGTTTTCAAAGCTCCTGTTAATAGTATATCTTCACCATTTTACACTGAATCAGGTTATTTGATAGTTAAAGTTTTAGAAAAGGATCTCAAAACTAAGGCTGATTTTGAAAAGGAAAAAGATGCGGTTATGAAAAAATTAATAGAAACCAAGAAGAATTCATTCCTTTTAAGCTATCTTCAGAAGCTTATGGAGGAGTATAATGTAAAAATTAATAATTATGTATTGGAGACATTTACAAAAAAAGGACAATAAAGAAAGGAGGGGATAAATGGAAACAGGAGGAAAAGTAAAAGGATTACCGGAGAATGCCTATAGACCGCTTAAAGAGGGAGAAAAGTATATCCCATATATAAAACCTGATGAAATAATTCCTGAAATAACCTTTAGATCAGTAAGCCTTGGTATTATAATGGCTTTTATTTTTTCAGCAGCAGCAGCCTTTTTGGGACTTAAGGTTGCTCAGGTTTTTGAAGCTGCAATACCAATTGCAATTCTTGCTGTTGGTATTGGTCCTCTTTTCAAAAGAAAGAGCACCATTCTTGAGAATGTTATAATTCAATCAATAGGAGCTGCCTCAGGTGTTATTGTTGCAGGTGCAATATTCACTTTGCCGGCTATTTTTATATTGAGACTTGATAAAACAGTCGGTATAGACCTTTTTAAAATCTTTATAGTATCCCTGTTCGGAGGATTTTTGGGAGTATTGTTCCTTATTCCATTCAGAAAATACTTTGTCTCGGAGATGCATGGTGAATTTCCCTTCCCCGAAGCAACAGCCACAACAGAGGTTCTTGTTGCAGGTGAAAAGGGGGGAGAACAGGCATCTGTTTTGGTAAAGAGCATGATAATCGGTGGGCTTTATGATTTTTCTGTATATTCACTGGAACTTTTTAAAGAGGTTTTTACGACAAGGGTTTTTGGATGGGGACAGCAGCTTGCAAATAAAGTAAAAATGGTTTTCAAGCTTGATATTCTTGCTGCTGTTTTCGGGCTGGGATATATTGTCGGTCTTAAATACGGAACAATTATAGCTGCCGGTTCATTTGTTTCATGGTGGGTTTTTATTCCTCTTGTAAACTTTTTCGGAGGAGAAAAGATTGGAGGACTTTCACCCGAACTTATTTTTTCAACCTATGTAAGACATATAGGAATCGGAGCTATTGCAGCAGCCGGAATTATCGGAATCCTTAAATCCTCAAAGGTCATATATCAGGCCTTTGGAATGGGAATCAAAGGAATTTTTTCAAAACATGAAGACAAGGGAGACAGTCTAAGAACTGATAAAGATCTTAAGATGACCACAATTGTCATGGGAATTATTATAATGTCTCTTTTAATCTTTTTATTCTTCAGATATTTTATTTTACAGTCAAATGTTAAGGCTCCTACAACTATGAGTCTCATATCCTTTGCCACAGTTATCATTATCAGTTTCCTTTTTACATCTGTTGCGGCAAGGGCAATTGCGATAGTGGGAACAAACCCTGTTTCAGGAATGACTTTGATGACTCTTATCCTCTCCAGTATAATTTTAGCTGCTGCAGGTTTGAGAGGCCCTTATGGGATGATGGCAGGTCTATTAATTGGTGGTGTTGTCTGTACTGCATTATCCGTAGCCGGAGGATTTATCACTGACCTTAAAATAGGATATTGGCTTGGAGCTACCCCATGGAATCAGGAAAGATTTAAATTTCTTGGTATCTTTGTGGCATCCTTATCAGTTGGCCTTGTTATACTTCTCTTAAATCAAACATACGGATTTTCCCCTGTGAAAACAGAGGAGACCTTAAAAATGATGGAAAATATGAAAAAGATTGAAATAAAGGCGGAGAATATGCCTGCTTTAAAACAGGATCTTAAAAAGTTCAGGGTTCTCCTTGACAAGAACTCCGCTCCTAAACCTTTAATGAAAAACATAGATGTTTTGCTTGCATCAAAGGATTTGAATTCATTTAAAGCTAATTTTAAAAACTTTGAATATGAATTTGAAAACACAGAGCCACTTCCTGCTCCTCAGGCAAATGCAATGGCTGCTGTTATAAAGCCTTTGATGGAAAAGAGCTCATCAGCCCCTTGGATGCTTTACATCGTGGGAATAATCTTTGCGGTTATTATGGAAATGATAGGTGTTCCTCCGCTGGCATTCGCACTTGGTATGTATATACCCCTTGAACTTAACACTCCGATAATGTTGGGAGGTCTGGTTGCATACCTTGTTAAAAAATCCACTAATGACAAAGAGTTAGCAGCGAAGAGACATAGCAAAGGAACTCTTATCGCATCTGGTTTTATCGCAGGCGGAGCCTTGATTGGAATTGTAAGTGCACTTTTAAAATATCTCAACCTTGAAGAATCCCTTAAAACAGGAATAGCAAGCAAACCGATTGGTGAATGGCTATCGCTTATTATGTTTATATTGCTTTCAGTTTATGTGTATTGGGATGCGAAGAGGGTGAAAAAACAATGAAAGAGCTTGTTATTGAAAAGGTAAATCAAGCGGTTTCTCTTTTAAAAGAGTATGATTATGATATGTGGATTACCTTTGCAAGGGAAATAAGTGTTTCTCCCGATCCTATTCTTGATTATATCTTTGAGGATAATCTTACATGGAAATCAGCGATAATAATCACAGCGGACGGGGATAAGACAGCCATAGTCGGTTCTCTTGATGCCGAATCAATTGAAAGAAGGGGAATTTATGAGGTTATCCCCTATATAAAATCATTTAAAGAACCATTTATCAAATTTTTGAAAAATAAAGATCCTAAAAAGATTTTAATAAATTTTTCAAAAGATTCCCCTATTGCGGATGGTTTAAGCTATGGTATGTATCTGAATCTTATTGAAGTTTTAAAAGAAGCAGGATATGAAGACAGAATTTTTTCCTCTGAAAAATTAATTTCATCTCTTTTGGGTAGAAAGAGTGAAACTGAAATAAAATTGGTTAAAAATGCCATAGATGAAACCCTTAAAATTTTTGATGAGGTTACAGCTTTCTTAAAGGAAGGTATTTCTGAAAAGGATGTTGCATCTTTTGTAAAATCAAAGGTTAAGGAAAGAGGTTTTGGCTATGCGTGGGAAGAGGAAATGTGTCCAGCTGTATTTGCAGGTCCTCAAACAGGGGGAGCACATTCTGGTCCGACAGATAAGGTCATCAAAAAGGGTGAAGTGGTTAATATGGATTTTGGAATAAAGTTAAATGGTTATGTAAGTGATCTTCAAAGAACCTGGTATATTTTAAAGGATAATGAAGATGATGCCCCTGAACCTGTAAAAAAAGCTTTTAAGGTTTTAATAGAATCTGTCGAAAAAGCGGCATCCGCTTTAAAAGCAGGTGTTAAAGGTATTGAAATAGATACTGTCGCAAGAGAGCATATAGTTAAAAATGGATATCCTGAATATCCCCATGCCTTGGGTCATCAGGTCGGAAGAAATGCCCATGACGGAGCAGCCTTATTAGCACCAAAATGGGAAAGATACGGAAATCTTCCGTTTTTACCTATAGAAGAAAATATGCTTTTTACGATAGAACCTCGTATTCCTGTTGAAGGGTATGGCGTTGTCACAGTGGAAGATATAGTGAGAGTAAAAAAGGATGGTGTTGAATTTTTATCATCTCCTCAAAAAGAGATTATTCTTGTCAGAGGATGATAAGTTTTTTTCTGTTTTTCTACAAAGAACCTCCTAACTCTGAAGTTGATTCATTCTTAAAATCAATTTCCTCAACATTTTCCAAAGGTAAGAATCCTTCGATTATTCTTTTTGTTATAGCAATTATTCTTATTTTAATGTTTCTCGTGATTGTTAAGTATATGTTTGAAGTCAGAAGGACGAGAAAAAAACTTGAAGAAATTATTGAAAAGAGAAACTTTCCAAGGATAAATCAGGAAAGAGATTTCAGAAACAGCAAAAGAATAAAAGTCTTAAGAGAGGATAATATTCAAGTAAAATTTAAGGAGGGAGAGCATAAGGATGAAACAGGAGTCCTTCTTGATATATCGAGGGGAGGGATGAGTTTTGAGCCCAATTTCCCCCTTAGAAGAATGTATGTGGACGAGATTGTAAATAATTTTGAGATTGTTAAAGGAAAAACTAAGATACTTATAAAAAGAGCAAAGGTCGTAAGGATTCAGCATTTATACCATAAAAGAGTAATAGCCTTTCGTTTTCTTGATATGGATTTAAACAATAGAAATCTTTTAATGAAGTTTATCTCAGATCTGGGAAGAAAATAAGCTTTTTCTTATTTTGCACTATGTTTGAATTTTCCTATATAATAATTAGATGAGAAAAGATAT
>JALXDT010000266.1 GCA_027070475.1 Candidatus Aminicenantota bacterium
TCCTCAAATTATCTAAAATATATTTTTTCACAATAACACCTCACCTGATAATTTCTTCAAAGTTTATTTCCGAAAGTTTATCGAGGTCCGTTTCTAAGAAGTTTGAAAAGCTTATGATTGGTATGATTCGGTTATCATAATAAACCTGTCCTGTGAAAAACTGTTTTGCTTCTTCATTGTCAGCTTCAATCTTCTGTATTTCTCCGGGTATGACCTCTAATATATCTATTATTTCATCACATTGAAAAGCTACTTTATTATCACCTTTTGTAAGAAGATAATATTTTTTTGATGAAGATTTGCTGGATTTTTTAAGAAGAATTTTTTCTAAATCCAATAAAAGCCAAACAGTTCCTCTTATGTTTATATTACCTAAAATAAATTCTGAGACCTTGGGGATGGGGTAAATTCTTGAAGACGTAGAAACCTCTTTAACCTCTTTTATGTTAACAGCTAAAATTTCTTCGCCCACCCTAAAAACAATCAATTCAATATTTGTCTTCATAAAAAATTATACTTTTAATAATTGAACAAATCAAGTCTCTGTGTTAATATTTTGATTATGAATAGGCGGAATAGAATAATCATTCTTTTAGGTTTTGCAGTATTACTTGTTTTAATTATATTCTGGTTTGCAATAAATGAAAGTATCAGCCTTTCCCCTCTTATAATAGGTGATACTGTAATACTTTTTTCTATCCTTGTGTTTATTCTTATTCTATTCCTTATTACTTTTTTAATATTGGGAAGAAATATAGTCAAATTAATACTTGAAAGAAAGAAAAAAATAATAGGTGCTCACTTTAAAAGCAAGTTGGTTATGTTTTTTGTAGGATTCTCAATTATACCAGCTATTTTACTTTTTCTTTTTGCTGCGGGAATAATATCAAAAAGTATAGAGCAATGGTATAAAGGACCTGTAAAATCTGTGATGAAAGGAGCAGAAAACATTAAAACTGCGATATTTGATGAATACAGGGAAACCACACTCCATTTTTCAAACAGAATATTAACTACAATAGTTCAAAGAAATCTTTTTAAACCTGAATTAAGACAGGAGTTGAATAGAGTTCTTATTCAGAAAATGAAAGAGTATGGTCTTGATCTTATTAGCCTCTACATTAACAATAAAGAAGAAATTACCATATTGAACCCCGAAATACCTTTATATGAATATAAGAATATCCCTGATAACCTTATCTTAAAAGGGATTATTAATGGAGAAATATTCAGATCTGATAAATTGGGAACAGGAGAAATCTTAAGAGGGGGGAAGTCTATAACATACAATGGAATATCGATATTGGTAGTTTCTGGTAAATACCTTTATGAAAAGAGATTTGCACCTTTAAGAAAAATTATTTATAGTTTGAGAAGATATAAACAGCTGGAACATTTGAAAAATCCTATCAAAATAACATATATTTCGATTTTTTTGCTTATAACCCTTCTTATAATATTTTCTGCATCATGGTTAGGCATTCATCTGGCAAAGGAAATAACAATACCGGTGGAGAAACTTGTTTCCGCCACAGAGGAGATATCAAAGGGTAAATTAAATGTTTACATTGATTATGAAAGTAGTGATGAATTTGGTTTTTTGATAGAATCTTTTAATAAAATGGTAAGAGAAATAAACAATACAAGGGAAATTGCTGAGAAACAGAAGGCTGAGATGAAAAAAGGAAAAGAATTTCAGGAGAGTATATTGCACAATATTAGAGCTGGTATTATTGTTCTTGATGATCAGGAAAATGTTCTGGAATTAAACTCTACAGCAAAAGATCTACTTAAAATAGGGGAGACTAAGAGTACAAAAGGAAAAAATATTTTTTCATTGATAAAAGACGAGGCTTTTATAGAAATTTTTGAAAAAATTTTAAGAGTCAAAAGAATGGGGTTGAGATACAATGAATTTCAAACAACTATAAATTCAGAGAGGGGATTAAAAAGGGAAATTGCGATTAAAATAACATATCTGAAAGAAATTGAGAAAGGAGCAGGTGAATTAATTGTTGTTCTTGATGATCTAACGGATATTATAAGGGCGAAAAGATTATCCGATTGGAAAATGATTGCAGAAAAGGTAGCCCATGAGTTGAAAAATCCTCTTACTCCTGTTCAGCTCTCTGCTCAGAGAATAATAAAAAACATAGAAAAGGATGATAAAAGTTTTAAGAAAATAGCAAAAGAGTCTGCTGTTTCCATTCTTTCCGAAGTTTCCGGTATAAAAAATCTATTGGACAATTTTATGGCTTTTGCACGAATGCCTGATCCCAAATTTAAACCCACAAATCTTAATTCATTGATAGAGGAAACTGTTTCTGTATTCAGAGAAGTAAACAATAAGATTGAAGTGGAATTGGAACTATCTCCAAATTTGCCAGACATTCTCCTTGATCCCCAACAAATAAAAAGAGTTATAGTAAATCTTCTAAATAATGCTTCCGAAGCTATGAATGGAACTGGAAAAATTAAAATAACAACAAGGTTGGAGGGAGAAAAGATAATTGTGGAGTTCTCAGATACAGGCCCCGGCATTCCTCAGGAAATACAGGATAGTATATTTACTCCCTATTTTTCTACAAAAGAAAAGGGAACGGGTTTAGGGCTTTCAATAATACAGCAAATTATAAATGAACATAAAGGTGAGCTTTACCTTGACAAGACATATAAAAAAGGTGCAAAATTCGTAGTGGAGTTTAATAAATGAGCAGAAGAAAAATATTAATTGTAGATGATGAATCAGGTGTAAGGAGATCTTTAAAGCAAATAGTTGAAGATGAAGGCTGGATAGGTGAGACTGCGATTACAGGGGAAGAAGCTCTGGAAAAGCTTGAGAAAACACCTTTTGACATAATTATTCTTGATGTACTTTTACCCGGAAAGGATGGTATTCAAATACTAAAAACAATTAAACAAAAATACAAAAATATAGAAATCATAATGATTTCAGGGCATTCGACAATAGAAATGGCAGTAAATGCCACCCGAGCAGGTGCCTTTGATTTTCTCGAAAAACCTTTGTCCCTTGAAAAAGTGGTTCTGACAATAAAAAATGCAATAAACAGACTTGAGCTTCTTGAAGAAAACAGAATTTTAAGAATGAACTCGAAAGTAAGAACCATACTTATTGGTGAAAGTCCAGCGATTAGAAGATTAAAAGAGGATATAGAACAGGTAGTACAGACAGATAGAATGGTTTTGATTTCAGGAGAGAAGGGAACAGGTAAGGAACTTGTGGCACGAGTAATTCATGAAAACTCAAAAAGAGGAGAAAAAAACTTTATTAAAGTTAATTTAGCTGCCATACCTGAGGAGGAGTGTGAGTTAGAGCTTTTAGGATATGAAAAGGGAGCAGTACCCTATGCTGTAAGCAGCCGCAAAGGAAAATTTGCTCTTGCAGATGGAGGAACACTCTTTCTTGAGGCTGTGGAAACTCTGTCTCCCAGAAATCAGGCAACTCTTTTGAGAGTGCTGGAAGAAGGAAAAATAACTCCTATTGGAAGCTCAGAAGGAACTTCAGTTGATGTGAGAATTATAAGTTCTACCACAAAGGATTTAAACATTGAGGTTAAAAGGGGGAATTTTAGAGAAGATTTATTTGAAATACTAAATTTTGTTCCAATATATATTCCTCCTCTAAGGGAAAGAAGGGAGGATATTCCTCTCCTTGCTGATCACTTCCTTGAATTGTTTACTGAAGAGTATGGAGGAGAAAAAAAATATTTCAGTGATAATGCTATGAGAGCATTAGTAAAGTATCCATGGTATGGAAATGTGAGAGAATTAAAAAATCTTGTGGAAAGAATTGCAATCTTGGTTAAAAAGGAAGAGATAACAGAAAAAGATATTGAAAAATTCCTAATTCTATCTTCTCCCTCTAATACAAATATTTTAACTGCTCCCTATCAAAATTATGAAGAGGCTTTGAAAACATTCAAAAAAGAGTTTCTTTTTTATAGGTTGAGTAAAAATAATTTTAATATTGATAAAACAGCCTCTGAGTTAAAAGTTTCAAAGGAATTTCTATTAACAAAGATAAAAGAATTAAATATTAAGATTGAGAAATCTTTATGATAATATCCAGAGAGGGAATTAATCTTTTTGTTAAATCAGCCGGTTGGTTACTCTTAAAATTTACTTTTAATATTCTTTTATTTGGAGTATTAATTTTAACACTCTTAAGGTATGATAATTCTTATATTCTGCGACTAATGATAATCCTATTTTACCTGATTATTGT
>JALXDT010000267.1 GCA_027070475.1 Candidatus Aminicenantota bacterium
GTGATAAAATATAAAATGTTAAAAGAGTCTAATTCTGAAGGAAAACTAAGAGAAAATCTAACTATTGTTTTTATTGCTTCTTTAATAGGAATTTTAGCTGGATTAGGAGCATATGTATTAAAAATACGTATTAAACTGGTTCACAAACTATTCTGGGGTAATACAGAAAGTTTCTTGAATGTGAAGGAACATTTTTCTTTCTTATATATAATTATTGTACCTGCTATTGGGGGATTAATAGTCGGAATTATAATGAAATACCTTGGAAAAGAGGTTAAGGGACATGGAATGGCCTCGGTAATTGAATCAATATTTTTCAAGGGAGGTTTTATAAGAAAGAGAGTTGGTGCTTTAAAAATAATTACAGCAGCTTTTACAATAGGAACAGGCGGTTCTGTTGGAAAGGAGGATCCAGTTATTCAAATAGGATCTTCTATAGGTTCTTTCATTGGTCAAATATTCCATATGTCAGAAAAGAAATTAAGAACCCTTGTTGCCTGCGGTGCGGCAGCTGGACTCGCCGCTGCTTTCAATGCTCCAATGGCAGGTGCAATGTTTTCAGTTGAGATCATATTAGGAGATTTTGGAATATCGGGATTCATGCCTATAATAGTAGCATCCGTTATGGGCGTGACAACAAGCCATTTTATTGAAGGTGATTTTTCAGAGTTTGCACTACCCCATTATCAATTTAATAATCCTGTTGAATTGGTTAATTATTTTATTCTCGGGATTTTTGCAGGAATATTGGGCGTTTTATTTATAAAGACATTGTATGCTACAGAAAAATGGTGGCAAAATTTGAAAACCCCTGAGTTTTTAAAACCTGCCATAGGAGGGCTTGTAGTAGGATTAAGTGGATTTCTGGTTCCAAATATTTTCGGGCAGGGTTTTGATTCTATAGGATTAAGTTTAAATGATAAAATTGGGCTTGAACTTCTTCTTATAATTATATTATTAAAAATATTTGCAACATCTGTGACAATAGGATCGGGGGGAGTTGGAGGCGTTTTTGTACCTTCAATGTACATTGGTGCTATGGCGGGTCTTTTAACAGGCAAACTCTCTCATCTTTTTTTCCCTAATATTGTGGTATATCCCGGAGTCTACGCTATAGCTGGAATGGGGGCTGGAATAGCTGCAGCAACCCATGCTCCGATAACAGCTATACTCTTAATCTTTGAATTAACAAAAGACTATAACATAATACTTCCTTTGATGTTTGCAACCATAATAAGCTCAACAATTTCCTCTTCTATATTTGATTATTCTATTTACACTCTAGGTCTTAAGTTAAAAGGGATAATATTAAAAGATGGACATGATGTAAATTTACTGAGTTCAATTAATGTGGAAGCTATAATATCAAAAGATTATATAAAAATTTATAAGGGTACTTCGCTCACAAAGATAATGGATTTGGTTTTTAAAAAAGGAGGACAGTTTTTCCATGTTGTTGACCAAGACGGAAGATATATTGGGAGTTTTTCTTTAAATCAGCTGAAGGATATTTTGTTAGAGCAGGAAACTCTTAGCAACTTGATTGTAGCTGAGGATATAGCCTATCCTCTAAAAACAGTTTCAGAAAACGATAATCTTGAGAAAGTTATGGATATATTTGGGTCAACTGAAGAGGACGAACTGCCAGTTATTGATAAAGAGGGGAAAATAAAAGGGATAGTACTGAGAAGAAACCTTATTAAGGTATATAACAATGAAATTAAAAAAAGAGAGGTAACAAATAGAATTCTTTCCAAATTAAAATTCACACCTGAAACAGGTAAAATAGAAATTGATAAAGGTTATGTAATAACTGAATTAGCTGTTCCCCCACATTTTATCGGAAAAACTATCGCAGAACTCCAATTAAGAAAAAAATACGGAATTGAGGTACTGCTCATAAAGAAAAAGCCTCCTGAAGAAAATATACCTTTCCCATCTGCAAATTATCGGTTTGTAGAGGATGATAGTTTTATAGCAAGTGGGAAAAAATCTTCAATAGAGAATTTAGAGAAAATAATTAATATTTGAAAAAATTTTTTTATTGTTTTAAAATAGAAAGTAAATAATTTGGAGGGAAAAATGGATGTTAAATATGTAAATCCTTTTGTTGAATCTGTTATAGAAAATTTTAGCCAATTTGCAGGGGTAACACCTCAGAAAAAGGGTATCTCTGTATTTAAAGATGAAAGTCCGAAAACCGAGATATCAGCTGTAATTGGGGTAACGGGAAGTTTATCTGGCTCTGCTGTAATTTCTTTTCCAGAAAATATTGCATTGAAAGTTGCATCTTCTATGTTAATGGATGAAAAAACAGAAATAAATGATGAAGTAAAAGATGCAATTGGAGAGTTCGCGAACATAGCTATAGGAAAAGCAAGAAACACAATTGTTGATGGGGGAGCTAATATTAAAATTTCACCACCCACTATAATTGTAGGCAGAGACCACAAAATATTTTTTCCTCCCAATATTCCTGTTTTGGAGGTAATCTTTACCTCTGACTTAGGAGAATTTTATATATTAGTGGGGTTAAAAGAAAAATAAAATGGGAAAATTTAAGGAAACTAAAGAAAAGTATCTTGAATTAAAAGATCTGTTTTTAAAGGGTAAACTTTCAAAAGAGGAGTTTAAAGCTGAACTTCATAAACTTATTATAGAGGATGAGAGAGGAGTAAAATGGAGTATTGGTGAAAAGAGTGGGAAATGGTATTTTCTTGAAAACGGAAAATGGATTGAAGGAACGCCTGAAGAGGAAAAGTATATAGAATGTCCTCAATGCGGTTTTCAAAATCCTCCTGGATCAAAAGTGTGCGCAAAATGTGGTTATCTATTGGATAAAAAAGAATTAAGATGCCCGAACTGTAAATCAATAGTAAAATCTAATTATAATTATTGTCCTTACTGTGGTTATCAGATAGGTAAAAGAACTTTAAAAAACACAAAAACTCTGGAAATAATTTCTCTCTCCTTTAAATCCTTTTTTATATTTTTTGGAGGAATAGGAATATTTTTAGGAATAATATTTGGAGCTTATGTGGGAGTTAGCTATGTTAGTTTTCCCTTTTTAAATAAACTCCCTTCTATTTTCACTGCAGTAAGACATGGCTTAAAAGGGGGAATGCTATATGGTATCTTGGGAGCATTAATAGGTTTTATTATAATTGGAATATTAGGGATTATAATAGTAGCGATTTATAATTTTATGAGTTTTCTATTTAGAGGAATAAGTTTCAGGATAAAAGATCAAATATGAGAATTTCTGATTTTCTTTCAACGGATTCAATTTTCACGCTCAATCTCAATAATAAGGAAGAACTTTTCAAGGAAATTTCAAAGATCTTTTCCGAAAAAGCAGAAGAAACCACAAAGGAAGAGATTTTTGATCTTATTAAGAAAAGAGAAGATCTTGATTCAACTTATGCTGGTAAAAAAACTGCAATACCCCATATAAAATATGGAAAGATAAAGAAGTTCTACATCTTTTTATTTTTATTAGAAAATGAGATCAGTTATCATGAAGATAAAAGGGTGAAAAATGTTTTTTTTATCGCAGGCCCTGATAAAAATTATTCTTTACATCTAATGATTCTTTCAAGAATAGCGAGGATGTTAAAAGAAACAGATATTTCGGAAAAAATTATGGATGAAAGAAATAAGGAGAGAATTCTCAATTTTATAAGAGAAGCAGAAAAGAGAATAATATGAAATTGATGGTTTTTGTTCTAAATCAGGAGGAAAAATTAGAGGAGGTATTAGAGGGGTTTCTTGAAATCGGAATTAAGGGAGCCACTGTTGTTGAAAGTGTTGGTATGGGGAAAATAATTGCCAGTGATATTCCTATTTTTGCAGGATTAAGAGAACTTTTTGTTTCAGCCAGTCCTCATAATAGAACAATCTTTTCTGTTATTGAAGATTCACAGGTTGACGAGATAATACATATAATAGATAAAATAATGGGAGGAATAAAAAAAGAACCGGGGAAAGGTGTAATCTTTTTTCTTGATGTTTTTAAGTTTGTCGGAGCAGAGGATAGCTTAAAATAGTTCACATAAAATTAAGAAATTTTCTAAAAAAACCTTTTTTAACTAATTTTTTCATTTCTCTGTATTAGTTGAAGCTTATCTGTCATACTAATAGCAAATCTAGCTGGTATATTACACATACTTTTTCGTTGGATTGGTATTGATTTAAAGTCTTGTTTTAATTGGAATTTATTATTG
>JALXDT010000268.1 GCA_027070475.1 Candidatus Aminicenantota bacterium
ATTAATATCCGAAAAACCTATAAATTTTACAATTTCTTCTTATTTTTCTTGACATCTTAAAACTATTTTTTTATGTCATCTGATTCCTGATAATCATTATAATAAGAATCCACATTTTTATCTATCTTATAATCTAAAAAAACCTTCCCTCTCAATCTCATAAATAAAGCTATGGGAGTAAGAATTAAATAAAAAACAATGGAAGAGATAAAAGAAAAAATAAGAGAACCTATTTTCTTTGTAATAGCTAAAACAAGATCAAAAACAGGAACAAGAACTTTTGATAATAAAAGAAAAACAATGTATCCCACAAAAATCAATAGCAATACAGAGAGTTTTAGATTCTTTATCTCTGTAACTCTTTTATGGAGAACAAAGATGAAAATCAACAACCAGTATAAAATTGTAAAAAAGATTGCTGTATCTCTAACCTTTTTCTTCATTTTAATCCTCAATCCAGTGGGAATTTTTTAATCCAATTTTCATCAATTTCAATTTCCTCGGTCTTTTCAATCAAATAATTTTCCAGCAACAAAAAGTCCATGTTAGTATTCTTAAAACACTTATAGGCATCTTCAGGATTATTAACTATCGGTTCTCCCCTAACATTAAAAGAGGTATTAATTATTATCGGACATCCTGTCTTTTCATAAAAAGCTTTTATTATTTTGTAAAAGAATGGATTCGTTTCCTTATCAACACTGTGAACCCTCGCGGAAAAATCCACATGAGTAATCGCAGGCACATCTGATTTTTCAATTTCCAACTTTTTAAGCCCCCTTTGCTGTTTAACTATTTCCTCATCAACTTTTCTTTTCTCTTTCTTTATATTGTAAACCAATAACATATATCTCGACGGATAATCAAAATCAAAATAATCCCCAACTTTCTCTTCCAACACAGACGGAGCAAAGGGTCTGAATGATTCTCTGAATTTTATCTTTAAATTCATTATTCTTTGCATATCTTTTGAACGGGCATCCCCTATGATACTCCTATGCCCGAGAGCACGAGGGCCAAACTCCATTCTCCCATGAAAAACACCCACAACCTTTTGACTTTCTATTAAAAAGGCTATTTTACCAGGTATTTCCTCATCACTTAATTTTGTATACTTTATGTTGTTATTGTCCAGAAAATTTTTTACATAATCCTCTGAATAGGAAGGGCCTAAAAATGAACCCTTTTGGGAATCATTTAAATTATCAGCTTTTCGCTCTTTGTTCAGATAATTAAACCAGTAATAATAAGCAGCACCTACAGAACCTCCAGCATCTCCCGCTGCAGGTTGGATCCATATATTTTTAAAGATCTGCTTTTTCAAAATTTTCCCGTTTGCCACACAATTTAAGGCTACTCCTCCAGCTAACACCAAATTATCACCGCCAACCGTTTCTTTGGTATAATTGACAATTTTTTCCATTATTTCTTCAAGAACAACCTGAACAGAAGCGGCTAAATCCATATCAATTTGTCTGATTTTTGTTTCAGGTTTTCTTGGAGAAGCTCCAAAAAGTTTCGCAAATTTTTTATTGGTCATTGTTAATCCAATATGGAAATTAAAAAAATCAAGGTTTAACCTGAAAGAACCATCCTTTTTCACATCAATTAAATTATCATATATTTTATTAACATATAGAGGTTCTCCATATGGAGCTAATCCCATTAATTTATACTCACCTGAATTAACCCTAAAACCTGTAAAATATGTAAAAGCTGAATACAGTAGACCTAAAGAATGAGGAAATTCTATTGTTTTATAAATCTCAATTTTATTCTCTTTTCCTTTTCCTATGGTTAATGTATCCCACTCCCCCACTCCATCAACAGTTATTATTGCCGCCTCATTAAAAGGAGAAGGATAAAAAGCGGATGCTGCGTGTGATTCATGATGTTTTACAAATACGATATTTTCATTTTTTGTTTTTTCCTGAATCAGGTGTTTTATAAAAAGTTTTTCCTTAAACCAGACAGGCATAGCCTGAATAAAGCTCTTAACTCCCCTGGGAGCAAATTGCATATAGGTAGATATCAAACGATCAAACTTTAAGAAAGGTTTTTCATAAAATACAACAACATCAATATCATCAAAATCTATTTGAAGATAATCCAGAGCATTTCTTAATGCTTTTTCCGGAAAGGAATGATCATGTTTTTTTCTTGAGAATCTTTCCTCCTGTGCAGCATAGAGAACTTCACCATCTTTTAGAACAGCGACTGCACTATCATGATAAAAAGCGGAAATACCGAGAATAATCATTATGTTTTTACTCTATTTTACTCTCACGGCCTTCACTATCTACACAGGTTACATAATAATCATATTTATAATCAGAAGTAATTGAATTGTCTGTATCTTCATAATACAGGGTATCTTTATCCAACTCAGCAATTTTCTTATATTCAGATATTGATTCTGTTTTTAATTTTCTATAAAGATTGTATTTAACCACATTGACTTTGTACTTTTCATTATAAGGATTATTTTCCCAGGTTACATAATTAATATATTTTTCATAGAAAAAGGATCTTTCAACTTTTTTCTCTACTTTAACATTTACCGCTGATTTTATTGTAATAAACGGATAATCATATATAGAATAATAAACTGATGCTTCATCCTCCCTCGTGAACCAGGCACTCAAAATACCTATATTGGGGGCATAATATGTATCAAAAGTATAGGCACTTGGCTGCTCTTCACATAAATCAATGGGGTCATCCATATTTATCCATTCTCCATCTTTATATTTAATCATTTTGATGGCAAACCCTGTATCTTTGTAAATTACAAGCAATTCTTCCGTCCCTCGTCTTAATACTTTTGAATGATATTCAAAATTGGGTCTTTGGGGCGCCTGAGCAAATATTTGATTATCAAGGTTTGAATTATCAAATTTTACTTCATACTTTTTTGTTTTTTCATTATATACGACTTCAAATGGTTGATAAAAATATTTCTTCTTCTGAAACCATGCAAAAGTCAGTAATCCCTTTTTCTTTACAACCCCTACAGCAGGAAGCATATGCCAACCTCCGTATTCCCAGGTAAGCTCATTTACCCAATCAACCTTATAATCATTATCTGGATTTATAACAGCAACTTTATCCATAATATCATCAGCTTCATTTAATTTATCCTGCTTATACGAAATATAAAGTACCCCATCTTCATCAAAGGTGGCAAATTCATTAGTAGCAGAATATTTAAATTTTGAGATATTTACAGGTTCACTAAAATTTTTGCTTCCCTTCTTTTTCACTCTGTAAATAACATTTTTAGCTGTTCCGTTTCTATTGATCCATGTGATTACAACATCATCTGTAACAGGGTTTACAACAAGCATCGGACTCTCAACATATCCTAAAACAACCTTCTGGGGATTAGACCACTTTTTTGTTTTGGGGTTAAATGTTGCATAATATCCCCCGTGAATTCTTAAACTCCAGAAAGCATGAAAAACACCATCTGTAGTTGGTTCAACATCAGTCCACCAGATATTAGCATAGTCAGATTTAGGATAGTTCTGGTTAGGAATCTCTTTAGGTCCTTCCCATTTCCCTGATGAATGATCTTTATAATAATAAACAACTCCTCTTTGACTGTTTCTATAAATTATCATTATATCTCCGTCTAAATTCGCACTTATAGAGGGAGATTCATTACTTCCCGATAAATCGGGGATTTTGCTAACTTCCTTTAACCCTTCTGCTAAACTTATTAAAGTAATTACCAAAATAAAACTAAAAACGAAAAGTAATAATTTATTAAATCTCATTTCTTTCTCCTTATTATTTTATTTACACCTATTTGAGTATTGGCCTGATTTTGCTGTCTTTTTGAGACTACGGGGTATCTACTGTTTTTCCATTTTACCAACCCGCCATTCAGATTATAAACAGTGTAACCTAATCCCTGTAAATTGTATGCACTCAAAATACCCCTTCTTCCTCTATAGCTAAAAACTACAACCGGAGTTCCTTTTCCAACATATTTTCCTATTTTAAACTCAATAACTCCTCTGGGTATATTGATAGCCCCGGGAATTGTCAATTTTTTATATTCACCGGGCTCATCTACATCAATAAAGACAGCTTTCTTTTGTAAATACCATTGATATGCCTGTGATACGGAAACTTTTTTAATCATTGCATTGGAAGCCCTTAACATTTTTTCTAATGTTGTCGCTTTCACATAACCACTCAGAGG
>JALXDT010000269.1 GCA_027070475.1 Candidatus Aminicenantota bacterium
ATTTCATTATCAGTAAAATCTATGGGAGATAGAAGATAGTTTAAACCACTCTCTTTTGCCCTTTTTATGACTTCCTCTCTGTCTTCGGAAAACTTTTTACTTTCAAGATGAAAATGCGGATCCGCATAATTTCCTTTTTTATTCATTTCTAATTATAGCATTTTTTGTCAACAAATAAAGAAGAGCTTCGTAAAATAAGTAGTAAGGAGGTTATTATGGGTAAAGATATAAAGATTGGGATTATAATCTGTGATCGTTACAAAAGCTGTGCGGGTGGAAAGTGTTTCAGAGCCTTGAAAACAGAGAAGGAGCTTTTAAGATTTATTCAAAAGAGGATAATGTTATGGTTGCAGGTTTTACAAGCTGCGGAGGATGTCCGGGAGGCAATATTGAGTATGCTCCCGAGGAGATGAAGAAAAACGGGGTTTCTGTGATTCATCTTGCAACTGGTTTTATTGTGGGTTATCCTCCCTGTCCCTATATCAGATATTTTAAAGAGTTTATTGAAGAGAAGTATGGGATCAAAGTTGTTTACGGAACCCATCCGATTCCTGAAAAGTATTATAAAACCCACATGGCTCTGGGAACATGGAAGGAGGATTGGTGGGATGAAATCCTGAAACCCACCCTTGATACACCGGAGATAAGAAAAGCTTATGATTAAAAAAATCTAAAAATCACCCCAAAAATTTCACATAATCTATTATTTTAAAAACCTTCTATCCAATTTTGAGAACAGTTTTATTGAAATGCTTATTTATTTGAGTTATAATATTTTAATAAATAGGAGGAGGTTTTTATGAAGAGCAATATTATATATTTTTTAGCAATCATAGTAGCATTCTTTTTTTTATTTTCATGTAATAAAGCAAAGAAAACAGATAGCATATACCTGACTGTAGATTTTAGCACTCCTCATTATAGTGACACTTTTACAGATATAACCTATCATTGGTATCTTAAAAAACATCTAATTCAATACAATCCGGATTATAAAGTTTTTGTACATTTTTGGCGAGATAGCAAAAAGATGATGCTTTTGCAGGATGACCATGATTTTCCTTGGAATATTGAAAACTGGAAACCCGGGAAGGAGCTCAGTTATACACACAAGGATATATATATCCCGGACTTTATTGATGATTTTGATCTTGAATCAACAGGTAAAGAAACTATTACTTTTACCGTAGGAATATGGAATCCAAAGGTTAAGAATTCAAAAATAGTTCTATATCAGAAAAAACTTGATTTTGAATTAAGACCTGCCGAATATCCTGAATTAACTTATGCTGAAGGCTGGTATCCTGAAGAAAAATTCGGTTATGGGATTTATGATAGCTGGAGATGGACAGCTAAAAAGGCATCCATAATTGCTGATAATGTTGGACAACCCCTCTATCTTTACATATATGGCGGAGTTGACAAAGGGGTTTATCCGGATCAAAAGGTAACAATAAAAATAAATGACAAGGAACTTGAAACTTTTATCCCCAAAGAAGGAAAATTTAAAAGAAAATATCTTCTTGATAAAAAAATACTTGGTCAAGAGGATGAATTTAAAATATATATTTCCACAGATAAAACCTTTGTTCCTACCAAAGTAGGTAAAGGAAAAGATGACAGAGAATTAGGAGTTCAGATCTATCTGGTTAACTTAATGCCAGTTAAGACAAAATAATTGCTGATTATTTCAGCCTCAAGAAGAACTGATTTAATAGCTTTCCATGGTAGATATTTTTCAAATATTTTAAAGAGAGAAAAAGCTGTTGTTCAGGGGCCTTTTGGATTTAAATATGAGGTTGATTTAGATCCAAAGAAGATTCACACAATTGTATTATGGTCCAAAAATTTTCAGCCTCTCCTTAAGAATCAATATAATCTCTTAACCCTTTTAAAAAAATATTCTCAGGTTTATCTTCATTTTACAGTTACGGGTTTCGGAGGGACGGAAATAGAGCCTGCCATTCCGAACCCTTTGTCAGCCCTTAATCAATTAAAAGAATTGGTCAATCTTTTTGGTAGTGAAAGAATAAGTCTCAGATTTGATCCTATTCTCTTTTACAAAAGAGAGGGTAAAGTGAAGACAAACTTTGATTTTTTCCCACAAATTGTAGAGTATGCAGAAAAATTTAATATAAAAAGAATAATTTTTAGTTTAGTTCAGTTCTACCCAACTGTTATCAAGCGTTTTAAAAAAGCAGGAATCGAGTACATAGATCCTTCTGAAAAAGAAAAAATAGATCTTGCCAGAAAACTTGTAGATAAGCTTAAGAACAGTTCTGCAAAATTATACTCATGTTCACAGGATTTTTTGACAATTTTAGATGGAGTGGAAAAATCAAGATGCATTGATGCAGAGTATTTATCCAAGATACATCCTTTGGGATGGAAGATAGAACATAAAAAGGACAGAGGACAGAGAAAAGAATGTGGCTGCTCCCAATCAAAGGATATAGGAAGCTATTCATTGAACTGCCCTTACCCATGTCTTTATTGCTATGCAAATAAAAAGATAATTCTAAACAAGAGAGATTGATATCAAAGAAGAATTGATATAAAATTTTAAATGGCAACAGAGGAAAGAATAAAAAGAATCAACACTGTTTTGGCACAAAGACAGAGAGATCTTGTCATAGTCCTTGAGAATATAAGAAATACCCATAATGCAAATGCAATTATCAGAACAATGGATTTAATGGGTGTCCAGAATCTCTATATAATTAACACTTTACAGGAACCATTCCCAATTAATACTGCGATTTCAACAGGAGCGGAGAAGTGGATTACAATTAAGGAGTTTTTTTCTATAAATGAATGTATTGAAGAATTAAAAAGAAATAATTTAAAACTTTTTACCACTCATCTGAAAGCTCAGGCAGTTCCTGTTAGTGATATAAACTTTTCTCAACCTGTGGCAATAGCCTTTGGTAATGAAAAAGAGGGGCTTTCAGAAAGAATGTTGAAAGAGAGTGATGAAAATATATTTATTCCGATGAGAGGAATGGTAAAAAGTTTTAATATCTCCGTTTCAGTTGGAATAATCTTATATGAAGCCATAAGACAGAGAATCTCATCCGGATATATTTATAAAGGGAGTTTGCTTGAAGAAGAAAAAAAAGAGCTTTTTAATAACTGGGTTTTTAATAATCGCAAATCTTAGTTTCTTACTGTTTTCCGAAGAGGTTTACAGACTTAGAATGAATTTTTACGCAAGTTCATGGGGAACACTAATTTTTATAATTCCTTACAGAGCTTATGCAGAAGTTGGTGCTGATCTTGTGTTGCAGACTGAGAATAAAACTACCGGAAAGGTGTTCAATTTCTTAAAAATAGGTTCCCCTGTTTACTATGTGCAGACAATCGATTTTATCCCCAAGGAAATCCATGCAAGAGTCGGAGCTAAGAGTGTTAAAGAGGGGGTTAAATTCGGAAATAAAAAATTAAAAGAGATTTGTAAAAAATACCCGATTTTTTGTAAAAATATTCCACCGGAGAAAAAAAAGGCTCTTCCTTTTTTATTTAAAAGGGTTGGAAAGGATGTTTTTCATTTTTTAAGAGAAAAAAAGGGGAATATTCCGGAGTATAGCATATATAATGGAATAAAGCTTTACTATGCCTGGCCAGCAAAATCAAAATTTGGTATACCTTCCTATGACATGCTGAAAGCATCTTTATGTTTTTTCAATATAAGGTTCAGAGAATTTGAAAATGGGGGAAAATCACATTACAGAGTTCTAAATATTAATCTAAACAGATGTTTAAATAAAGTTCTCTATTATGCTGTCCCGGCTGTAAAGAGATTTGTTCACTTAAGACAAAAAAGATTGTTTCATATGAATTTTGAAAGAGAGATTAAGGATGGGAATATCTTTTTAAAAGGAGAATCTTTTCCTGATGTTAAGGTGTGGGGAAAATTCAAAATTAAATATTTTAAAAGAGAGATAATTATTGATTCATCAAAAGAGGAAATTGTCTCAGACAAAATCTTTTTAAGTATAAAAGATTCCAGAGGGAGGGGGGGAGAAGGAAGGATAGAGCTTTTTGGGATTAAATAATACTCAGTTGGTAACAAAGATGTTCATTAGTTAGAAGATAAAACACACCAGAAACAGAGGTGAATTTCAACCTTTCTATTTCCTGACAAAAAATAATAAAGAATAACTTAAACCACTCATCTGGACACTATGAA